>CAYSAR010000059.1:0-10920 GCA_964428985.1 uncultured Gemmatimonadaceae bacterium
ACGGCGCTCGCCTCCGACGACGCGCGCGCGAAGACGCCGGAGGACTGGGTGGAGCAGGAGGTGTGGGAGCCTCGGCCCTCGCTTCCCCGCGCGGCGACGGACGCGCCGCCGCTCGTGGCGCCGACCGACATCGACGAGCTGCGTGGGCGGCTGCGTTCCCTCGACGCACCGACGACGCTCGTCTCGCTCGTCGAGTCCGGCGACGATTCGCCCGCGGCGCTCGAGCGTGCGTTGCTCACGCTGAAGGGCCAGGCCGAGGCGGTGATCGACCTCGCGCCGCCGCTCGACGGCTGGTGCGTCGTCGTGCGGGGCGCGGCCGACGTCGGTGCCGGCACGCCAATCTCGCCCGTCGCCCGCGCTGCGCTCGCCTCTGCGCGCGTCCTGCGATCCGAGCTCGATGTCGCGGTGCGCGCGATCGACGCGGACCCGCACATCGATCTCGCGGATTCGGCGCTCCGCGCCGAGATCATGGGCGGCCGTGACGAGGTCGTCGCGCTGCGTCACGGTCGTCGCTTCGTCCCGGTGCACCGCGCGTTGCCGTTGCCGGAACCCGACGCGACGCCAGTCCTCGCCGGCGGCGATGGGTGCTGCGTGATCACGGGTGGACTGGGTGACCTCGCGCTCGAGGCGGCGGCCCACCTCGTCGAGCACGGATGGACGCGACTCGCCTTGTTCTCGCGACGCGGCCTGCCGAGCGCCGACGCGCACGCGATCGCGTTCCATGAGAGTTCGGGGAGCCGGAGCGCGGCGCGCCTTCGTCGCGTGCAGGAACTGCGCGAGCGCGGCGCCGAGGTGCGCATCTGGGAAGTCGATGTCACCGACGAGGCGGCGCTCGAGGCGGCGCTGCGCGGCGTACAGGCGTCGATGGGATCGCTCCGGCTCGCGCTGCACACCGCGGGCGAGCTCTCCGACTCGCTGCTCGGCACGAAGACGGATGACGAGTTGCGACGCACGCTCGCACCGAAGGCCGCGGCCGCCTCGCTCGTCCGCCTCATCGACGCCCCGCTCGCGCTCTTCTCGTCGACGTCGTCGATCGCCGGGCTGCCCGGGCAGTTCGACTACGCCGCCGCGAACGCGTACCTGGACGGACTCGCTGACGCGGCGCGCGCGCAGGGCAGGTCCGTGCTCGCGCTCCAGTGGGGCGTGTTCCGCGACGTCGGCATGGCCGCGCGACTCGCCGCCGCGCCGCCGACGGGGGCGATCCCTCCGGGCAGCGTCGTCCGACGTCGCCGCGGCGAGGCGTTCGAACGGGTGCTCGCCGCATCCGACTGGGTCATCGCCGAGCACCGCACGCGCCAAGGCACGGCGCTGCTCCCGGGGACCGCGTTGCTCGCGTTGCTCATGGAAGCGCTCGGCGAGGAGCACGCCGTGCTCGCCGATGTCTCGTTGCTCCGACCGCTCGTGATGCCCGACGGCGCGCGACGCGTCGTGCAGGTGCTGCGCGATGGCGACCGCCTCACGTTGCGCAGCGCGCTCGATGCCGACGCCGCCGAGCGTGACGAGTGGATCGCCGAGCATGCCGAGGCGCGCGTCGTCCCGACGGCGCCGGGTTCGCGATCGCTCCGACGTGGCGCGATCGAAGGGCGCTGTCGTGCCGTGCGTCGGTTCGCCGGCCGGCGCGTCGACCACGCACAGATGGCGTTCGGCGCGCGATGGGCCTGCGTCGACGCGATCCACTACGGCGACGGCGAGGCGCTCATCTCGCTCTCGCTCGATCCGGCGTACTGGCACGACCTCGGTTCGTGGCCGCTGCATCCGGCGCTGCTCGACATGGCGACCGGTGCCGCGCAGGAATTGCTGCCGGCGACCGACCGCGCGCGGGACTTCTTCGTGCCGCAGGCCTATCGCACGGTGCGTGTCCACTCGCCGCTCACGCCGATGGCGGTGAGCCATGTGCGGCGGACCGCCGTCGCGCCCGATCACTGCGAGTTCGACATCGTCGTCGCCGATGAGACCGGCGCGGTCGCCGTCTCGATCGAGGGGTTCCGGCTCCGTCGGATGCCGGCGACGGTGCTCGATGCGCTCGACGCCTCGTCGGATGCCGCGGCGCGACGCGCGCCATCGGTCGCCTTCCTCGAGAGCCTCGATCATGGACTCACGGTGGACGACGCGATGCCGCTCATGCGCCGGGTCGTCGCGGGCGTCGGCGCCGGCACGGTGACGATCTCCCCCGTGCCGATGGCCGAGCTCCGCCGCCGGCGCGCGCCCCGCGATGAGGCCGCGAACCATGTGTCGGACGCGGCACCGCGTCATCGCGAGCTTGGCGCCGATGCGGCGCTCCCGACCTCCGACCGCGAGCGCGAGCTCGCGACGCTCTGGGCGGAAGCGCTCGGCATCGATGCCGTCGCCGTCGACGACGACTTCTTCGAGCTGGGCGGCCACTCGCTGCTGCTCACGAAGCTCGCGACGCGCGCGCGCAAGCAGCTCGGCTTGCGGCTCCCGCTCGCGCGGCTCTTCGAGCGCCCGACGATCGCGGGGTGGCTCGCGCTGTCCGCCGACGACGACGCGACGCCCGCTCCGGCCGCCGATTGGCCGGCGCTCACGCGCGTCTCGCGCGAGGCGTTCCTCGCTCCCGACGCCGAACGCGTCGCCTCCCCGGACATCGTCGCATGAGCGTCTTCGAATTCCCGGCCACGCCGACGCAGTCGGCCCTCTGGTTCATCCATCAGATGGACCCGTCGGGCACCGCGTACAACATCCCCCTTTGCTTCCGCGTCGAGGGACCGCTCGACTCGCGCGCGCTGCGCCGCGCGCTCGAGGAGCTCGTCGCGCGCCATGAGATCCTGCGCACGGTCTACGTCGAACGCGGCGACCGCCTCATGCAGCGCGTCCTCCCCTCGCTGCCGCTCGATTGGGAGCATCGCCAGTTCGGCGCCGCCGCGCCGCACGACCTCCCGACGCTCGCGGCGTCGGAGGTGCGCCGGCCGTTCGACCTCGCGCGCCATGGCCCGCTGCGCGCGCGGCTCGACTCCTGGAGCGACGGGTGCCACCTGCTCGTCATCGTGCTCCATCACATCGCGGTCGATCACGCCGGCGTCGCGCTCCTCGCCGATGAGCTCGCTGCGCTGTACGAGGCATTCGGTCGCGGCGCGCCGTCGCCGCTGCCGCCGCCCGAGCTCCAGTTCGCCGACTACGCCGTCTGGCTCCGCGAGCGCGAGCTCCCGCGCATCCTCGAACCGGGACTCGAGGCGTGGTCGGCGGCGCTCGAAGGCCACTCCGGATCGCTCGAGCTTCCCTCGAAGCCCGGCGCGCAGCGCACCGCGTCGGGCGCGAAGGGCGACGCGCTGTCGTTCCGGTTCACGCCCGAGGCGTCGGCGGCGATCCGCGCCTTCGCGCGCGCACAAGGCGTCTCGACGTTCAACGCCCTGCTCGCCGGGCTCCAGGCACTGCTGCACCTGCACACCGGCAAGCCTGACATCCTCGTCGGCACGCCGTTCGCGAACCGCGGCACCGACGAGCGCCTCGAGCGCGTGCTCGGCTGCTTCATGAACACGCTGCCGGTACCCGTGCGCGTGGACCCGGACGCAGGCTTCACGACGCTCGTGCGCGAGGCACGGCGTGGCCTGCTGCACGCGCAGGAGCACCAGGGCGTGCCGTTCGACGCGATCGTCGAGCGCATGAAGCCGCATCGCGTGCCCGGACTCAATCCGCTCTATCAAGTCGGGTTCGTCATGCAGGACGAACCCGTGCAACTGCGCCTGGCCGGTGCGCGCTGCACCGATCTCGGGACGCACAGCGGCGGCGCGATGTACGACCTCCACCTCTGGCTCTCCGACTCGGCGCGCGAACGTCGGATCGTCGGCACGGCGTGGTACGACGTCGGGCGCTTCGATGCGTCGCTCATCCAGGCGTTCGTCGATCGCTTCACCGATCTCGTCACGCGCTTGATCGCCTCGCCGGATCGACCGTTGCGCGAGTTCACGCTCGCGACGCCGGCCGAGCTCGCGCAGCTCGACGGCTGGAACCGGACGGCGCGGCAGTGGGAACCCGCACGCACGGCGCTCGACCTCATCGTCGCGCAGGCGAACGCGACACCGGATGCCGTCGCGGCCATCGCCGCCTCGGGCGAGGTCACCTACGCCGAGCTCGTGGAGCGCGTGCGCGCCGCGAGCCGCGCATTGCGCGACGCGGGCGTCGCACCTGGCGCGCTCGTCGGGCTCAGCGTCTCGCGCGACCTCGGCATGCTCGTCGGTGCGCTCGGCATCGTCGGCGCGGGTTCGGCGTACGTGCCGCTCGACCCCGAGTATCCGGACGAACGTCTCGCGTACATCGCGCGCGAGTCGCGGCTGCGCGCGTTGCTCGTCGATGCGGGCGAGGAACGGGAGGCGCGCGATCGGCTCGCGCTCGATGACACGTGTGCGCTGTTCGCGATCGACGGCCAGGGCGTCGTGACGGGTGGGCGGGCCTCCACGGCGACGGAGACGTCGGACGACGAGGCGTTCGTCGCGCCCCCCGACGATGGCCTCATGTACGTCATCTTCACGTCCGGATCCACGGGCCGGCCGAAGGGCGTCGCCGTCCCGCATGCCGGCGTCGTGAACTTCCTGCGCGCGGTCGCGCACGCGCCAGGCTTCGCGCCGTACGATCGTCTCCTGGCCGTCACGACGCTCTCGTTCGACATCGCGGTGCTCGAGCTCTATCTGCCGCTCACGCGCGGGGGTTCGGTCGTCATCGCCGATGCCGACGACGCGCACGACGGCGACGCGCTCGTCGAACTCATGGAGCGGCATCAGGTCACGGTCATGCAGGCGACGCCGAGCACGTGGCGCCTGCTCATCGAGTCCGGGTGGGAGGGCGCCGCATCGACGGGCTTCCGCGCGTTCTGCGGCGGCGAACCGCTGCCACCGGCGCTCGCCGAGCAGCTCCTTCCGCGCGTGGCCGAGCTGTGGAACCTGTACGGACCGACGGAGACGACGGTTTGGTCGACGCGCGAGCGGGTCGTCGCCGGCGAACCGATCACGATCGGCCGTCCGCTCGAGAACACGACGCTGCACGTGCTCTCCGCTGGGCTCCAGCCGCAGCCCCCGGGCGTCGCCGGCGAGCTCTGCATCGGCGGCGCCGGCGTCACCGCCGGCTACCTGAACCGTCCCGAGCTCACGACGGAACGGTTCATCGACACGCCCTGGGGTCGCGTCTACCGCACCGGCGACCTCGCGACGTTCCTTCCCGACGGCCGCGTGCTCTGCCTCGGCCGACTCGACGACCAAGTGAAGGTGAACGGCCATCGCGTCGAGCTCGGCGAGGTCGAGGCGGTGCTCGAGGAGCAGCGCGGCGTGCGGCATGCCGCCGTGCGCGTCAGCGCGCGCGAAGGCGGCGACGCGCGACTCATCGCGTACGTCGTGCCGCAGCCCGGCGCGACGATCCTCGGCAGCGCGGTGCGCCGCGCGCTGCGCGATGTCCTGCCCGACTACATGGTGCCGAGCATCGTGCTGCCGATCGATCGCCTCCCGCTCACGCCCAACGGGAAGGTCGATCGGCGCGCGCTCCCCGACCCGCTCGCCGGCGCGCCAACGACCGAGTTCGTCGAGCCGCGCACCGAGGCCGAACGCGTCGTCGCCGGCGTCTGGCGCGAGCTCCTCGGCGTCGAGAAGGTCGGCGTGCTCGACAACTTCTTCGAGATCGGCGGGCACTCGCTGCTCGCGATCCGCGCGACGGCGCGCCTCGGCGATCGAACCGGCGTGCGTCCCGACCCGCGCGCGATGTTCTTCCAGACGCTGGAGCAGGTCGCCGCGTCGCTCGACGCGGCGCGACCGCAGGAGGCGCGCGCATGATCCCGATGCTCATCGGCGATGCATCGCGGCCGCTGCATGCGGTGCTCACGGCGGCGAACGGCCGTCGCCAGCGGCGCGCCGCCGTGTTCTGCGCGCCGTTCGGCGCGGAGTACGTGCGCAGCCATCGCACCGCGCGCATGCTCGCACAGCGCCTCGCGAACGCCGGCATCGACACGCTGCGCTTCGACTACTACGGCACCGGCGATTCCTCCGGCGAGGACCACGAGTTCAGCACCGACGGTGCGGTCGAGGACGCGCTCGTCGCGATCGACGAGGCGCGCGACCTTGGCAAGGCGCGCCACGTGACGCTCGTCGGATTGCGTGCGGGCGCCGGCATCGCGCTGCGCGCCGCGTCGCGCGCGCGCCACGTCGACCGCCTCGTGCTCTGGGACCCGCTCGACGAAGGCGTCGACGCACTCGAGCCCCCACGGGCGACGGCGCTCATCCTCGTGCGCGAGACGGAACCGGCACATGAGCGGCTGCGCGACCGGCTCGCGCCGCGCGCCGCGCTCGAGGCGCATCGTGGGCCCGCGCCGTGGGTACCAGCAGGGGAGGATGGCGTCGGCATCGCGCCGGTCGCCGCGTTGGACCGCATCGCGTCATGGGAACCATGAACCGCCTCTACGTCGAGTCGCCTGTCCTCTTCGGCCGCGACAACAACCTCGTCGGCGTCGCCTGTGCGCCGGCTGCGTCGCGCGTGCCGAAACCCTTCGTCATCCTGCTCAACGCCGGCATCATCCATCGCTGCGGGCCGAACCGCATGAACACGCGGCTCGCGCGCGCGCTCGCGCACATCGGCGTGCCAAGCCTTCGCTTCGATCTCTCCGGCGTCGGTGATTCGGTCGTGCCGGCGCATGCCGCGGCGATGTCGATCCAAGAGCGCGTCCGCACCGACATCGACGACGCGATCGCCTTCGCGCGCGACCAGCATGGCGCCGAGCGGTTCATCGTCGGCGGGCTCTGCTCCGGCGCCGACAACGCGCTGCGCACCGCCGACCGGCGCGACGACGTCGTCGGCGTGGTGCTGCTCGACCTCAACGTGACGCGCACGCGTGGCTACTACCTGCGCCACTACGCGCGGCGGCTCGCCCACGCCGAGGCGTGGCGCAACCTCTTCGCCGGTCGCAACCCGACGCTCGCCGCGCTCTGGCGCCGCGCGCGCGGGCGGCCGGCGCCGTCGACCTCCACGCTCGACGTTCCCGAGGGGGGCGACGCGCCCCCGGAGCTCGAGCACGACGCCCTCGTCCCGCACGCCGAGATGCGTGGCATGCTCGAGCGACTCGTCGCGCGCGACGTCGCGTTGCTCTGCGTCTTCTCGGGCGGCATCCCGAAGCAGTACAACTACGCGCGCCAGTTCCTCGACCTCTTCCCCGGTCTCCGCTTCCGCGACCGCCTGCGCCTGCTCTACGTGGCCGACGCCGACCACACGTTCACCGGCTCGGCGCTCCAGGAGCGCCTGCGCCGGCACGTGATCGGTTGGGTCAGCGAGACCGAGTTCCGCGCTGCCGGCGCGCGATCAGGTCCCGCCGAGCCAGCGCCCGTTCGGCGTTACTCTTTGACGCCGCGCTCGCGCCTTCGCCGTCGAGGAATGCAGCCAGCGTCCGGATCGTAGGGAACCGGAAGAGGTCGGTGATCGAGAGCTCGCGCGCGAGGTGCTGCTTGAGCCGCGAGTGCACCTGCACCGCGAGCAGCGACCGCCCGCCGAGCGCGAAGAAGTTGTCGTGCACGCCGACCGCCGGCAGGCGCAGCACGTCCCGCCAGATCTCGGCGATCGTCGCCTCCAACGCGCCGCTCGGCTCGGCGGGCGTGACGGCCGGCGCGACCGGGGCGTTCTCGGCCCCCGGCGCCGGCAGGCGCTTGCGATCCGTCTTGCCGTTCGGCGTCCGCGGCATCTCCTCCAGCTCGACGAAGTGCGACGGCACCATGAACTCGGGCAACGTCTCGCGCAGGTGCTCGCGCAGCGCCGCGACGTCGGCGGTCGCGTTCGAGCGCCAGACGACGTAGGCGACGAGGCGCTTGTCCCCTTCGGCCTCCTCCCGCGCCGCGACGACGCCTTCGCGCACGAGCGGGTGCGCGTTGAGCGCCGCCTCGACCTCGCCGAGTTCGATGCGGAAGCCGCGGATCTTCACCTGGAGGTCGAGCCGGCCGAGGAAATCGAGCGTGCCATCCTCGCGCCAGCGAACGAGATCGCCCGTGCGGTAGACGCGCGCGTTCGCGTCGCGTCGGAACGGATGCGCGACGAAGCGCTCGGCGGTGAGTTCGGGACGGCGCCAGTAGCCACGCGCGACGCCGGCGCCGCCGATGCAGAGTTCGCCGGGCACGCCCGGCGGCAACGGCTGGCCGAACGCGTCGAGCACGAACACCTCCGTGTTCGCGAGCGGCCGCCCGAGCGAGACGGGGCCCTGCCGGTCGTCGAGCGTGTGCATCGTCGACCAGATCGTCGTCTCGGTCGGGCCGTACATGTTGTGCACGTCGCCGAGCACGAGTCGGCGCAACTCCTGCGCGAGCGACGGCGGGAACGCCTCGCCGCCGATGCAGAGCGCCTTGAGGCCGCGCAGCGCGTCACGGCTCCGCTCGTTCGCGACGAGCATCGCCGCCATCGAGGGCGTGCACTGGAGGTGCGTCACCTCATGGCGCGCGACCTGCGCCGCGAGCGAGAAGTCGGCGAACGCGGCGCGCGGCCGGCTCGTGCGGGCGCGCAGCTGGTTCAGGTGGCGCAGGTGCTTGAGCGTGAGCTCGGCGTCGACGCCGAAGTCGATGAGGCACGCGACCTCGTCGACCCCGATCCCCTTGAGCCGATCGACGACCTGCGCACAGCTCTCGACCGTCCCGAACAACCCGCTCGTCTCGGCGTAGCGCTCGAACGACCAATCGAGGAGCGCATCCATCTCCTCGGGCGAGAGTTTCGCGAAGTCGACCTCCGGCGCACTGCCGTCGGCGTTCTTGCGAAACGTCGGGAACGCCGCCGCATAGCCCTTGATCAGGCTGATCGACGTCGCGAGGTACTGCTTCATCGGCGCGCGCACGAGTTCCTTCACCGCCTCGTCGCTGTCGCCGACGAACGTGTGGAGCATCAGCGAGACGACCCCGTCGCCGCGGTGCCCCGCCGCCTTCCTCGCCTTGCGATAGAGCGTGATCTTGTCGGCGAGTTCGTCGATCGACTGGCCGAGCAGGTGCGTGAGCACGTTGACGCCGAGCTTCCCGGCGAGCGCGTAGGACTCGGGATTGCCCGCGGTCGTGTACCAGGTCGGCAGCTCGCGCTGCACCGGTCGCGGGAGCGTGCGCACCGCCACGTCGCCGCGCGGACCGGGGAAGCTGAGCGTCTCGCCACGCCAGAGCCGACGCACCGTCTCCATGAGCTCGACCGTGCGCTGCTTCGCGTCGGCGTAGTTCGCCGGCTGGAAGAGGAAGTCGTCCGGCTGCCACCCCGCCGCGAACGAAATCCCGACGCGCCCGTTCGAGAGGTTGTCGACGACCGCCCACTCCTCGGCGACGCGCACCGGATGGTGCAGCGGCAGCACGCAACTGCCCGCACGCACGGCGACGCGCGACGTGGTCGCGGCGATCGCGGCCCCCGTCACCGACGGATTGGGATATGGTCCGCCGAACTGATGGAAGTGCCGCTCGGGCGTCCAGACCGCGCTGAAGCCATGCTTGTCGGCGAAACGCGCCCCCTCGAGCAGCAGCCGGTAGCGCTCGTCGCCCGCCGCCTGGTCCGCCGAGAAATAGAAGAGCGAGAAGTCGATCCGCTTGTGCGAGTTCGCGAGACCGGCGGTCGCGCCTGCCGCGCGGTTCTCGTCGGCGTGGATGACGACCTTGTAGCCGCGCGTGAGCGTCCAGAGCAGCTCGAGCACCGAGATGTCGAACGAGAGGCTCGTCACGGCGAGCCAGACGCCGGGCTCGGTGCCGAGGCGGTCGTCCATCGCCGCGAAGAAGTTCGTGACGTTGCGATGCTCGACCATCACGCCCTTCGGCCGCCCCGTCGAGCCCGACGTGAAGATGCAGTACGCGAGGTCGGCACCCGTCGCGCCGCCGACGAGGTTGCGCCGGTCCTGCCGCGCGATCGTCGGCCAGTCGAGATCGAGGCAGATTACGCGCGCCGAGGTCTCCGGCACCTCGCCGAGCAGCGGCGCCTGCGTCAGCACGATCCCCGCCTGCGAATCCTCGAGCATCATGCGGAGCCGTTCGGCCGGATACGACGGATCGAGCGGGACGTACGCCGCACCCGCCTTGTGCGTGCCGAGCACCGCGACGAGCATGTCGAGCGACCGCTCGCAGGCGATCGCGACGAGCATGTCCGGGCCGGCACCGAGCGCGCGCAAGTGGCGCGCGAGCTGGTTCGCGCGCTCGTTCAGCTCGCGATACGTGTAATGGAACGTCTCGAACACCGCCGCGATGGCGTCTGGCGTGCGTTCGACCTGCGCCTCGATGAGGTGGTGCACGCAGAGGTCCTGCCGAACGGCGCGCGCGGTGTCGTTCCACGTCTCGAGGACCTGCCGGCGCTCGGCGGCATCGAGCAGCGGCAGCGCCGTCCACGGCATCGTGCGCTCGCCGATGTTCAGGATCCCGGCGAACTGCCGCGCCATCGTCGCGACCTGGCGACGCGTGAGCGCCTGCGCGTCGTGGATCCACAGCGCCTCGCCGCGCGCGCTGAGCACGAGCGTGAGGTCACCCGATGGCTCCGAGCGATCCTCCAGGCGATCGACGAGTTCGATGCCGACGTCGAGCGGGAAGCCGCGTGCCGCGACCGCCCGCAACGACGGTTGGCGCACGATGAGGTCGCGCGCATGGCCGCCGCGCTTCCGCACGACCGCGAGCTCGCGCGCGAGCGCGGCGTCGGCCTCCTCGATCGAGGCGTGACGGTCGAGCCGTACGCGGAACGGTACGCGCGGCGCGATGAACGCCTCGAGGCCCAAGGGCGCACCGACGCGACCGGCCTCGCGATAGCCGAGGTCGAACGTCGGCTGCCCGGAGAGTCGCGCCATGTAGAGCGCGAACGCGCGCGCGATGACGTCGCGGTCGCCGCGCGCATCGAGCGCGAGCGACTCGTACCGACGATCGATGCCGGCCGGCACGCGGCGGTCGGCGTACGGCAGTTCGAGCGCCTCGAGCGTCTCGAGCCGCTGCGTCCACGCGCGTTCGTGCGTCC
>CAYSAR010000060.1:0-10839 GCA_964428985.1 uncultured Gemmatimonadaceae bacterium
CACGTAGTGCAGCACGTCGCAGACGACGATCAGGTCGAACGGCCCGCGGAGCCGCGCGTCCTTGATGGCGCCGAGCGTGCCGAAGGTCCCGTGCACGATGCCGCGCGACGCGCTGAACCGCTCGATCACATAGTCACTCGACTCGACTCCGACGTATCGCACGCGGGGTCGCAGCTCGCGCAGATGCGCGCGCCAAGTGCCCTCCCCACATCCCACATCGAGCACGGAGCGGATCGGCCGCTCGAGCAGCGACTCGGCGATGCCGACGGTCAGACGCACCTTGCGTGCGACCGCGGCCCGCGTGATCACGCGTCGCTTCGGATCATGGTACCACTTCTCGTAGTAAGCGCGGTCGTAGGCCTTCGGGGCGGTGCGGTCGGGCATCGGCGAAAGATACCCGCGCAACAGCGGCAGCTTCACGCCACGTCGGCCGTCATCGCGTCCAGACGACGACCGCGCCGCAGCCGTCGAAGTCGGTGAACTTCGCCGGCGCGTGGTTCGCGGTGTAGACCTCGACGCGCTTCGCGCGCTCCAGCAAGGACCATTGTTGGATCCGCTTGTCGAGCGTCGATGCCAGCTCGCCCACGTCGATTCCGTCCTCGAAGAACCGCGGGTCGCAGAGTCCAGCGCCGCGGCTCATCATGAGCAACGGCTTGCCTCGGCCGCCCCCCGTGGCCCGCACCCGCGGCACGAGGTCCGCGATGCTGTTCGCGCCGATCACCGGCAAGCGCACCAGCTGCGAATCCGTGATGAAGTAGCCGGTCGCGCCGCGCCGCCGCTCCTCGAAGCCGCGTCGCTCATGCGCGAACATGTCCGCCGTCACGTTCACGGTCGGCAGTTCCGGCGGGATCGTCGACAGCGCGAGACGAATTTCTTCGAAAGTCTCGCCGCGCACCGCGAGCGGCGCATAGGCCGGCTCGTACCCGACCGCCCGCACGTGCAGTTCCCCCGAGCGCAGCGGGACCTCGATCTCGAACGTCCCCGCCGAGTCGGTGCGAGCGGAGCGCGCCGAATCGCCACGCAGTCGCGCCGCCGCGCCCGCCACCGGGATGTCCGCCGCCGCCACGACCCGGCCGCGAACGCGCGCGCGCACGAGCGCCGAGCCGACGATGACGTCGTGGCGCTGCACAGGCACGGCCATCGCGACGGACTGCTCCCCGCTGCCCTGCGATCCCTCGATCGCGCGGAGCGAGACGACGGTCTCGAGCGGTACGCCGCAGAGTGCGAAGTGCCCCGACGCGGTCGTCGTATCGACCGTCGCGACGAGGCGCTCGCTCAGCGCGCCGGCCCCGATGCTCGTCTCGGTCCACCGGGCCACCATGATCGCACCCGCGACCGGCGCGCCGAGCGCATCGCGCGCCTCGCCCACCAGGACGCCATCGTGCGACCCCAGCTCGGCGCCACACACCGCGCTTTGATACGTCGCCGTCGAGGGCGTCGTGAGCACGACCGCGGATCGACCGCGAACGAGCGATGCCAGATCGACCCGCAGCGGCGGCAGCGCGAGCGAATCGAGCCACGGCGCCCAGTGCGCGATCGCGGTCGCCGTGGGCGGGATCGACGCGAAGTGGAAACGCCCCTGCTCGTCGGTGCGCGCCTTCGTGCCCGCGCCGAGGAGCACGACCTCGGCGCCGCCGACGGGGCGCATCGTGCGCAGTGAGTCGAAGACGACGCCAGAGACACCGCTCCCCTCCTGCGCGGTCAGGAGCGCCGGCGTGCCGAATGCGATGGCCCAGCCAAGGAGACGGCACGTGCGAAGGATCATGGTCGCACCTCCACCGCCAATGTAACGCGTCCCTACGCCGACGCGAGCACCCCGCAGCCGAGGCTCTGCGCGTGGCAGGTCGCGAACACGCCACTCGGCATGCGGATCACGCCGGGCAACAGGTTCCGAGTCATGACCTCGCGCGCCTCCTGCCGCGTGATCTCCTTGCGTCGCGCCACTTGGCCGATCGTGTTGTTGAACGCAAGCTCGCAGACGAGCACGATCATGCCGCGCTTCATGAGGTCATCGAGCGCGCCATCGGGCCAGGTGAGGCGGTGACGCGCATCGGCCGGCGTACGGATGAACGGGTTCTTCTTCGCGGGCTCGCCGCTCACGGGGTCCTTCAGCGTCTCACCGGCGAAGTGGCCGTCGGCCCACAACTCGTCGTCGAGCACGACCGGGACCGCGGCGTGGCGCACGACGAGGATCGCGGTGAGGTCGGTATCGCTGAGGCCGAGCGTCTCCGCGTACCCATGGTAGAACGAGCGCGCGTGGTGCAGCGACGTGCCATCGGCGACCTCGGGCATGTCGAACACCATGCGGTGCTTCCCCGTCACCCGGTCGGCCCATGACATGTCCCAGTCGCCCGGTGGCATCGTGGATGCGCCGTCCTGTGCCTCGAGGCGCGCGCCGGCGAGCGTGCCGGCCGCGATCAGGGAAGCCTTGCGAAGGAAGTCACGACGCTGCGTCATGCGTGTCGGGGGCTGGAGTGGATTCGGGATCGGCCGGATCGCCCGCGCGCCACATGAGCAACGCGAGCAGGACCGCGCCCGTCGTCACGCCCATGTCGGCGATGTTGAACGTCCAGAAGCGCCAGCTCTCGGTGCCGACGTCGATGAAATCGACGACACCCTTTGAGTGGCGGAGCCGGTCGAGAAGGTTGCCGAACGCGCCCGCACAGATGAGCGCGAGCGCCGCCGGCGTCGCGCGCTCGTGCGGATGCGCGTGGCGATAGAGTCGGAACAGGTACGCGATCATCGCGACGGCGATGAGGCTGAAGACGACGCGCGACGCGCTCCCCATCGAGAGGTTCATCGCGGCGCCGGTGTTGTACGTGAGCGTCCAGCGCAGCCAGTGCCCGACGACCTCCTCGGGCGCGTGCAGCCCGAGCGCGCGCTCGGCCCAGCGCTTCGTCACGATGTCGGCGATCGCGACGATGAGGACGAGCGACCAGAAGGTCCGGTCGCGCGGGGCGCCAAGGGTCGTCGTCGATGCTTGTGGGATGCCGGTGGCAGTCATGCGAAGGATGGATGGATCGGCCGGCGGGGGGCGCCCCTCGGGGGCGGCCTCTTAAGTTACCCCGTCGAGGCCTACGAATGGTACGCGGGACCCGTTTCGAGTGTCGTCACTTCCCTGCCCTTGGTTGAGTGCCCCCTTTCGTGGCCGACCGGCTCCCCCCGCTCCCCATCGATGAGGTCCTAGGGCCACTCGACGAGGCCCTCGCGAGCCGAGGCGTCGCGGTGCTCGTCGCGCCGCCAGGGGCCGGCAAGACGACGCGGGTGCCGATCCACTTGCTGCGCGCGCCCTGGGCCAGTGGGCGCATCCTCGTCCTTGAACCGCGCCGCATCGCCGCGCGCGCCGCTGCGACCCAGATGGCGCGCCTGCTCGGCGAACCGGTCGGCGAGTCGGTCGGCTACCGCGTGCGCCTCGAGAGCCGTGTGAGCGCGCGCACGCGCATCGAGGTCGTGACCGAGGGGATCCTCACGCGGATGCTCCAGGACGACCCATCGCTCGACGGCATCTCGGCCGTGTTGTTCGACGAGTTCCATGAGCGGCACCTCGTGGCCGACCTCGGGCTCGCGCTCACGCTCGAATCGCGCGCGGCGCTGCGCGAGGACCTGCGCGTGCTCGTCATGTCGGCGACGCTCGATGCGGCGCCGGTCGCCGCATTGCTCGTCGAAGATGGCGGTGCGCCGGCTCCGATCATCACGAGCGAGGCCCGCACGTTCCCGGTCGAGACGCGCTGGAAACCGCCGCGCGACCGTGTGCCGCTCGCGCAGGCGGCCGCGCGTGCCGTGCGCGCGCTCTGCGCCGATGCGTCGCTGCCGACGGATGGGGACATCCTGGTCTTCCTCCCCGGCATCGCCGATCTCGACCGTACGCGGCGTGCCCTCGAAGAAGCACCGGCGACAGGCGCGCCTGACCTCCTCATGCTCCACGGCGCCCTCACGCTCGCCGAGCAGGATCGCGTGCTGCGCCCCGACGTCGAGCGGGGGCGCCGGCGCGTCATTCTCAGCACCGCGATCGCCGAGACGTCGGTGACGCTCGAGGGCGTGCGCGCGGTCGTCGACTCCGGGTTTGCACGCGTGCCGCGCTTCTCGCCGCGTTCCGGCATGACGCGGCTCGAGACGGTGCGCGTGAGCCGACCGTCGGCCGACCAGCGTCGCGGTCGCGCGGGGCGCACGGCGAGCGGCATCTGTGTGCGACTGTGGGACGAGGGTACGCATGCCTCGCTCCCCGCGCGCGCCGTGCCTGAGATCCTCGAAGCGGACCTCGCCCCCCTCGCACTCGACCTCGCCGTCGCTGGCGTGCGCGACGTGCGACAGTTGCGATGGCTCGACGCGCCGCCGGCGGGCGCGCTCTCACAGGCGCGCGCGTTGCTCGCGGAGCTCGGCGCGCTCGACGCGCGCGGCCGCGTCACGGCACATGGTCGCGCGATGGCCGCGCTCGGCCTCGTGCCCCGGCTCGCGCATCTCGTGCTGCGCGCGGCGGAAACGGGGTGCGCGACGCTCGGCTGTGAGGTCGCCGCGTTGCTCGGCGAGCGCGACGTGTTGCGACGCGAGGCCGCCGAGCACGATGCGGACCTGCGCACGCGCGTGGAGCTGTTGCGCGGGCGCGGTCGCGCGAGTGACGCCGATCGCGGGCGCTTGGACCGCGTGCGGCAGGAAGCGAAGGCGCTGCGGCGGTCGCTCGGTCGCGCAGCGAGCGACGCCGCGGACGACATCGAGCGCACTGGCGCGCTGGTCGCGCTCGCGTTCCCCGATCGCGTCGCGCTCCGGCGCCCGGGTGACGAGCCTCGCTACCTGCTCCGGAACGGCCGCGGCGCGCGACTCGCGACTATGCAGCCGATGGCGCGCTCGGAGCGCGGCGCGTTCCTCGCGATCGCCGACCTCGACGGCGCCGGTGGCGACGCGCGCATCTGGCTCGCGGCACCGCTCGACGAGGCGGAGCTGCGCACCGCGGCGCCCGCGTCGATCGTCACCGAACGCATCGCCGAGTGGGACGACGTCTCGCACGGCCTCCGAGCGGTGGAGCGCGAACGACTCGGCGCGATCGTGTTGCGCGAGCGTCCGCTCCGCGACGTCGACCCATCGATGTTCACCGCGGCGATCCTCGCACGGGTCCGCGACGGCGGCATCGACGCGATCCCGTTCAGGGAGTCCGCACGCAAGCTGCGCGCGCGGCTCGCGTTCGCGCATCAGGCGCTGCCCGACGACTACCCCGACGTCGCCGACGCGGCGTTGCTCGCGACGCTCGACGCGTGGCTCGCGCCGGCGATCGACGGGGCGCGTCGCATGGCGGACCTGGAGGCGGCGGATCTCGGCGCCGCGCTGCTGACGCTCGTGCCTTGGCGGGCTCGCGCGAAGCTCGATGAGGTCGCGCCGACGCACCTCGAGGTGCCGAGCGGCTCGCGCGTCGCGATCGACTACACCGACCCGACGACGCCGGTGCTCGCGGTTCGGCTCCAAGAGCTCTTCGGCCTCGCCGAGACGCCGCGAATCGGCGCCGGTCGCGTGCCGGTCATGTTGCATCTGCTGTCACCGGCGAACCGTCCGGTGCAAGTGACGCGCGACCTCGCGAACTTCTGGCGCACGACCTACTTCGACGTGCGTCGCGACCTCAAGGGTCGGTACCCGCGCCATCCCTGGCCCGACGACCCCATGTCGGCGCCGGCGACGCGCCGCGCGAAGCCGCGCGGCACGTAGCGTCGACGTCCGTCAGCGGATCCAGTCGGGACGCGCGATCCCCTCCCAGCGCCGCTGGCCGTGCGAATAGCCGAACCACGCCGAGTCCCCCGACGGGAGCGGGAAGGCGCGCACGAGCTGGTTCGGGCCGCCGAAGCCGAAGCGGTCGCCGCCGTCGTAGCCGACGAGCTGCGCCGAATCGAGCGGCGCGAGCGGCAGCCGCTCGATCGTGCCGTTCGCGTCGGTGTAGGCGAAGAGCTGCCCCCGGTCCTTGGTGCCCGGCGCGCCGGTCGCGACGAAGAACTCGCCCCGCCCATCGCCGTCCACGTCGGCGGTGCCGATGAAGCCGACGATGCCGTGCCGCTGTTCGTCGAGCCGCGCGATCGTGTCGGCCCCGCGCGTGAAGACGACGCTGAACGTGCCGTGGTCGCACGATTCGCCGGCGGGGATCACGACCTCGGCCATGACCGCCTGGTAGGAGAGCACGCGGCTGCCGAAGCAGGCCGGGTCCGCGGCGGCCACCGCGTCTTCAGGCGGCGCGTCACCGCCACAGGCAACGAGGGCGCCGAACGCGAGGGAGGCGAGGAGGACGCGACGGGAGGGGAACGTCATCGAGGGGGCTCCGTGGGGGCGGATTGGCTGGGACGGTGTACTCCATAATAGAATTCCCCCGCGCGCGGCGCGCGACCCGAGTCCGCTGACCACCTGCAAGCGCCTCCGATCCGAGTGAAGCTGCCATCGTTCGCGCTCTTCGCGCTGCTCGGCCTTCCCGCCGCTGCCGGCGCGCAAGATCGCGGTGACTGTACGAGCACGCGACCGCGCGTCGACGGCATCACGATCTCCGGCAACGACGAGATCGGCGACGGCCAACTGCGGTCGCGCATCTTCACCGAGCGCGCCGGCCGGCTGAAGCGCTGGTTCGGCTGGGACGTCGGCCCTTCCGCCTGCCTCGATTCCGTCGAGCTCGTGCGCGACGCGACGCGCATCGAGCGCGTGTACGCGTCGCGCGGCTATCCGGGCACGACGGCCACGAGCGAGTTCGAGCGCACCGGCGCGCGCACGGCGAAGGTCCGCTTCCGCGTGCGCGAGGCACCGCCGGTGCGCATGGACAGCGTCCTCATCCAAGGGCTGCCGCCGCGCATCGTCGACATCGGCCGCGTGCGCGAGTCGCTGCTCGGCGAGCCGCTCGATACGGCGGTGCTGCGCGTGAAGCGCGACTCGATCCACGACCTGCTGCGCGCCGCCGGCTACGCGCGCGCGGGGCCGCCGCAGACCTTCCAATCCGTCGACACGGCGGCGCGCCGCGCGCTCGTCGCGCTGACGTTCGACCCCCGGGCGCTCGTGCGCGTGGGCCGCATCGACGTCGAGATCGCGCCGAACGACGCCGGGCAGCCCGTGCTCCCCGAGGAAGACATCCGCGCGATGCTCGCGATCGACTCGGGCGACGTCCTACGCACGAGCCGCGTCGCCGAGAGCCAGCAGGCGCTCTTCGGCAACGGCATCTACCGCACCGTCGCGCTCGACACGATCCCCGGCGCGTCGGTCGGGGACACGATCCCGATGCGCGTGCGGCTCGTCGAGGGGCGCTTCCACAGCATGCGACACGGCGTGGGCTGGGCGACGCTCGATTGCTTCCGCACGTCCTCGCGCTACACCTACCAGAACTTCCTCGGCCGCGCGCATCGGCTCCAGCTCGACGCGCGCCTCTCGAAGATCGGCGTCGGGACGCCGCTCGACGGCTTCCCCTCCCTCTGCGCGCCCGGCGTGCGCCGCGACCCGTTCAGCGGCGAGATCAACTACTACGGCGGCGTCAACATGCAGATGCGCGGGGTGCTCGGCGTGAAGTGGCACCCCGAGCTCACCGTCTACAGCGAGCGGCGCACCGAGTTCGAGAGCTACGTCCGCGAGGTGGACATCGGCGTGCTCGCGTCGCTCGACCGCCCGATCGTCCCGCGCGTGGGCACGCTCTACACGTACCGGTTCGACAAGGGCCAGACGAGCTCCGACCTCGCGGTCGCCTGCTCGGTGTTCGGCCTCTGCCGCTTCAACGACCAGGTGCTGTTGACGTCGCCGAGCACGACGCATTCGGCCGGCATCACGTTCTCGCGCTCGGCGCCCGCGCTCGGCGCGGTCGTCGTGAATGACAGCCGCTGGGCGATCGAGTCGCGCATCGGCACGTCGTGGGTGAAGAACGCGGGCCAGCACGTGCCGTTCAACCGCACGCAGCTCGAGTACGCGATCTATCGGCCGCTCAGCGACTTCCTCGTCGGCGCGGCGCGCATCTCCGGCGGCATCGTCGCGACGCGACGGGCGCAGGAGCCGCTCGTGCCGCCACAGGAGCGCTTCTATTCCGGCGGACAGAACACGGTGCGTGGCTTCGGGCAGAACCAGCTCGGGCCAGCGGTCTACATCATCCGCGACACGACCGACCTCCAGGCGGTCGATCGCGATGGCGTGCCGGTGCGCGAGGCGATCGCGGCGCGCGGATTCAGTCGGCTCGCACCGGCCGGCGGCACGGCGATGGCGCTGCTCAACCTCGAGCTGCGCACGCGCGAGGGGTGGCCGACGGACCTGCTGCGATGGGCGGTGTTCCTCGACGCGGGCCGCGTCTGGAACAACACCGGCAACTACTCGGTGACGGGCTTGCGCGTGACGCCGGGCATCGGCGCGCGCCTCATGACGCCGATCGGGCCCTTCCGCGTGGACATCGGCTACAATCCGCACGACTACGAGGCGGGACCGGCGTTCTACATCCAACGGCGCGACACCGAGAACGACATCCCCGGACGCGCGATCTGCGTGTCGCCGGGCACGCTCGAGCCGTTCGACACGCCGAGCGCGACGGCGGTCGGGTGCCCGGCGACGTTCGTCCCCGACCGCCGGCGGAGCCTGCTCTCACGGCTCGCCTTCCACTTCAGCATCGGCGAGGCGTTCTAGGTGCGGCGGCGCCTCCGGACCACGCTGCTCGTCGCGCTCGGCACGCTCCTCGGCGTCATCGTGCTGACGGTGCTGACGCTCGTGATCGTGTTCAAGACCGACCGCGGCAACGCCTGGGTGCGCGACCGCGTCGTGCGCATCGTCGAGGGCCGACTCGGCGCGAACGGCACCGTGACGCTTGGGCGGCTCGCGCTCTCGCCGCTCGGCAGCGCGTCGATCGACACGCTCGAGCTGCGCGACTCGGCCGGCGCGCTCGTGCTCGCCTCGGGGCCGGTGAACGCCCGTTTCACGTTCGGCCCGCTGCTCGAGCGCGAGGTGCATCTCGAGGAGATCACGATCGCGCGGCCGCAGGCGCATCTCGTGCGGGAGCGCGCCGGCGCGTGGAACATCGGCACGCTCTTCGCCGACACGCTGCCCGAGCCCGAAGCCCAGAACCCGCGTCCGTGGCGACTGCGGCTCGACTCGCTCGTGCTCGCGCATGGGCTCGTGACGATCGCGCGTCCCGACTCGCTGCCCTCGCTGCCGCCGCGGATGTCGCAGTACGCGGGACTCCAGGTCGTGCTCGGCGCGTCACGCTACGACCTCGGCTCGCGACAGGGCTCGTTCCTCGTGCACGATCTCGCCGCGGATATCGAGTCGCCGCCGGTGCTGCTGCGGCACGCCGAGGGGAGCGTCTGGCTTTGGGGCGACTCGGTGCGCGTCGCGATGCCGGCGATCCGCCTCCGCGACACGCGCGGGTCGCTCGAAGGGACGGTCGTGTGGGCCGACCCTGACGCCGACGCCCGGCTCGCGTTGCTGCTGCGCGCCGACTCGCTTGCGTTCACCGACATCGGGTGGATCACGTCGCTCGTCCCCGACTCCGGAGGCGGCCGCGCCGTCGTGCGCATCACGAACGGGCCGGCGCGGGGCATCACGCGCTACGCGGTCGATTCGATCGACGCGTTCGCGACGGCCTCGCGGTTCTCGGGCCGGTTCATCGCCGATGTCAGCGACACGGTCGCGATCCGCGATCTCGACGTGCGACTCGCCCCGCTCGACCTCGCCCTCATCAACGAGGTCATCGGCGAAGCGGTGCTCGACAGCCTCTGGGACGGCTCGGTCGACGGTCGCGTCGTGGCGCGCGGCGGACCGCTCAACGACTGGCAGCTCGACACGTCGCGGCTCGTGTTCACGGACCGGCGGCTCGGCGGGTCGCGCTCGCGCCTCGCGGTGAGCGGCCGGCTCGACCTCATGGCCGATCCCATCGTCCTCGGCCCGCTCGACATCCGTCTGGACTCGGTCGACGTGCGCACCGTGGGCGCGGTCGTCTCGCGCGCCGATTCGCTCGAGGGCTTCGTGCGGGGGGGCGTGACGCTCGGCGGGCCGCTCGAGGACTTCCGGTTCGATGCGCTCGAGCTGCTGCTCACCGACAGCATCGGGCGCGTCTCGCACATGCGTGGGGCGGGTCGCGTCGCGCTCGACACGGCGACGACGTGGCTCGAGGCGCAGCTCATCGTCGACAGCGCGAGCGTCGGTTCGCTCGCGCCGGCGATCACGCCGCGCCGCCTCCGCGGGACCGTCGCAGGCTTCTTCTCGGCGGCGGCGCGCGGCGACTCGGTCGCCATGGAGCTCGCGCTCGAAGGCGAGGACGCGTTCCTCCAGCTCTCCGGCACGACGTCGACCGACAGCGCGCGCCTCGTCTTCAAGGGGGACGCGACGATGGAGACGTTCGATGCGCGGCGGTTCCTCGTCGACGCCGACCTACCGGCTCACCTATTGACCGCCCGCGCGCGCATCGGGCTCGACGGCGACTGGTCGGGTCCCTCGGGGCCGCTCGAGATCATGATCGACTCGACGAGCCAACTCGCCGGTCTCGTGTTGCGCGACGGCCGCGCGTCGCTCGTGCTCGAACCCGGCGGCCTCCGCATCGACACGCTCGCGTTCGAGTCGGCGACGGGCCGCATCAGCGCACGGGGGCACCTGAGTCGCGACCCGCTCAAGCGCGACACCGTCCGGTTCGAGGCGACGATCGACTCGATCGCGCACGTCGCGGCGTTCCTCCCCGACAGCGTCGCCGAGGCGGTCCGCGACACCATCGGTGGCAAGCTCGAGGCGCGCGGGACGATGCTCGGATCGCTCGACACCGTCGCGGTGGCCGTCGAATGGCGCGGCGAGGGACTCTACGCCGGGACATACGCCGTGGAGGAGATGCGGGGCGTGTTCCAGCTCGGCGGCGTCCCCCGCGCGCCGGTC
>CAYSAR010000061.1:0-10629 GCA_964428985.1 uncultured Gemmatimonadaceae bacterium
CCGTCGAGCACGCGCAGCGAGCGCTCGACCTCGACCGTGAAGTCGACGTGCCCCGGCGTGTCGATGATGTTGATGCGGTACTCCGGCCCCTCACCCTTCTTGTCGGACTGGCCATGGCGCATCCAGAAGCAGGTCGTCGCGGCCGACGTGATCGTGATGCCGCGCTCCTGCTCCTGCTCCATCCAGTCCATCGTGGCCGCGCCGTCATGCACCTCGCCGATCTTGTGCGACTTCCCCGTGTAGTAGAGGATGCGCTCCGTCGTCGTGGTCTTGCCGGCATCGATGTGCGCCATGATGCCGATGTTCCGGTAGTACTTCAGATCGGTCGTGCGAGGCATCGTATCCGCTGGTTCCGCAGTGCAGTGAGATCGAATTCCAAGGAAACAAAAACGCGGCTGGACCAGGCATCCCCCCCATCCGGCATCCGGGGGACCGGTATCCATCCGCACTCGCCGGGTACAGCCGCCACTCGTGCGCGACTGGGGACCCACGGCGCATCGGGTGCCAACACCTACCATCACCCGATGTCGAGTTGTCCTGCATTGTTCTCGGGAATCGTGGCGCCGGTCGGGACCGAGGTCCCTCGCCGGCGGGATCGATCGGGCTGTCCACTCCCCCCGCGCGCCTCGACTGCGGCGTTGGCGGGCCCATCTTTCCAGGGTGCAGTGCCCCGGGGATGCCATCACCGGCCATCCACGCTCCACCTAACCAAATGCGGCGGTTCGGTGTAGCCTGTCAAAGGTAGTCGCCAGCTACCCGATGTCAATGCCGCCCAACGAGAAGGACGCCCTGCCATGCCCGCCCCGCTGACCCGCCGCCCGCGCCTCCTCCTCCCGGCCGTCGCCGGCCTTCTCATCGCGGCCGCCTGTGGCGGGGCCCGCGCCTCCGGTGCCCCCGGCATCGTCACCTGCGCCGGCGATGCCCAACTCGTCGTCACGAACGAGCAGGTGCTCCGCGTGCGGGTCGTCGAACGGAGCACGATCGAGCCCCCGCGCGTCATCGGCGAGATCCCCGGCCGCGGCACGCGCACCTTCCCCGTCCGACAGGCGACGGGCGTCTACTACTCGGTCGAGGTCGTCGATTCCGGCGAGCTGCTCGCCGCCGAGCCGGCGCATCCGCGGGGCGCGGTCTCGCGGGGAGCGCGGCTGGAGCGGCGGTGCCTGTGAACGGCAGAGGGGAGAGGTGAGCTAGGAGGGGGGCGGCCGTGCGGCCGCCCCTTCTTCTCTCCTCGTGTCCTCGTACCTATGGAGTCATCACTCGTACGCCGAACGCGGCCGCGAGTGCGGCACGGCGTTCGACGGGGACGAGTGAGAGCGCCGTCGCCAGCGCATCGGCGATCGCCGCGCTCGGGCCGGTCACCGTGAGGTCGGCCCCCTCTCGCAGTCCACGTCCGGTGCGCGGATCGAGGACATGACTCTCCTCCCCACCACGACCATCATCGACACGCTGCACGCTCGCGCCTGACGTGCTCACGGCGCCGCCGCGCATCACGAGGATCGTGTCGCCGGCCGCGCGCGGGACGCGGATGCGCCAACCACGCTCGCCCGGCGGCGCGCCACGCACGACGAGGTCCCCGCCCGCTTCGAGCAACGCATCATGCACGCCGGCGGCGCGGAGTCGCTCGAGCGCGCGGTCGAGGATCCACCCTTTCGCGACCGCGCCAAGGTCAAGGCGCATCCCCGCTCGCGCGAAGCGCACGCGGGCGCCACTGGAGTCGAGCGTCACGAACGCATAGCCGACACGCGCTCGCGCGTCCGCGCGCGCCGTGCTGTCGATCGGTTGCCCGGTGCGGCGGGCCTCACGCCAAAGTGCCGTCAGCGGCCCGATCGTCGGATCGAACGCGCCGTCGGTCCCGCGCGCGACGCGCAGCGCGAGCGCGAGCACGTCGCGCAGCGGCTCCGACACCGACACCCACGCCCCCGGCTCGGCACGCGCGAGCGCGCGTAGCTCGCTCGTCGCGCGCCAGTCCGAGAGGATCGCCTCGAGGCGCGCGACCTCGTCGAACGCGAGTCGCGCCTTCGATGCGGCCGCCTCCGCGCTCGTCTCGACGAGTGCGATGCGCACCTCCATGCCGAGGTGCACCTCGCGGAACTCGAACACATCGCGCGGCGACCCCTGTGATTGCACCGCGAGCGGTGACATGTTCACGAAGCCGCCCGCCACGCACACTCCCGCCAGGCAGCGCATGACCGGTCGCAGCATGACTCGCAATCTACGAGCCGTCCTCGCCCTCCTCCTCATGCCGGCGACCGCTGTCGGCCAAGAGGTCATCACCGACTCCCTGCCGGGCCTGCGCATCTCGTGGGAACTCGTGCGTGTCCCCGCCGGCACCGTGACCGTCCTCGGCGCGGGTGGCACACCCGTCACCGTGCCGGTCGAGTCGTTCCTGATCGGCCGCACCGAGGTGCCGTGGGAGCTCTACGACATCTACCAACTCAAGCTCGACGTGCCGCGCGAGCAGCGTGCGCGCGTCGACGCGACGACGCGTCCCTCGAACCCCTACGGCGCGCCGGACCGAGGCTTCGGCCACCGCGGCTACCCCGCGATCTCGATGACGCACGCGGCGGCGGTGCGCTTCGCCACCTGGCTCTCCGAACGCACGGGACATCGCTACGCCGTCGCGACCGACGCGCAGTGGCAGCGCGCGTTCGACGTCGCGTTCGCCGGCATGGCGCCGAGCGTCGTCGACGCGCACGCGTGGCACGCGGGCAACTCCGGCGCGTCCACCCACCGCTATGCGAGCCGCGCACCCGATCGACTCGGGCTCCACGACCTGCTCGGCAACGCCGGCGAGTGGGTGACCGGGCACGATGGCACGCCGTTCCTGCGCGGCGGCAGCTTCGTCACGCCGCGCGAGGCCCTCACGGCCGCGCCGCGCGAGCGCCAACTTCCCGCGTGGAACCAGACCGACCCGCAGGATCCCAAGAGCCGCTGGTGGCTCTCCGATGGCCCCTTCGCCGGCATCCGCCTCGTGAGGATCGACTGAGATGAGCACCGAGATCTCGCGCCGCACCTTCGTCTCGACCGCCGCGGCCGCCGCGGCCGCCGCCGCCTTGCCGCGCCCCGCGTTCGCGATCGGCCGCAAGCGGGCCGACCCGATCCGCATCGGCGTCATCGGCTGTGGCGGACGCGGCACCGGCGCGGCGCGCGATGCCGTCGCCGCGAGCGACAACGTCCTCATCACCGCGCTCGGCGACCTCTTCCCCGATCGCATGGCCGATGCGCGCGCCGGCTTCGCGCGGACGGTCGAGCAGAACCCGCGCTTCGCGGCTGCCTACAAGGTGACCGACGACAAGGTCTTCACCGGCTTCGACGCGTTCCGTGACGTGCTCGCGACCGACTGCGACCTCGTGATCCTCGCGACGCCGCCGGCGTTCCGTTCGCACCACCTGAGCGCGGCGGTCATCGCCGGCAAGCACGTGTTCGCCGAGAAGCCGGTGGCCGTCGACGTCGCGACGGCGATCGAGGCAATCGCCGCCGCCGACTACGCGAAGGCGAAGGGCCTCGCGATCGTCGCCGGCACGCAGCGCCGCCACGACCCGCGGTACCTCGAGACGGTGAAGCGCATCCACGACGGCGCGATCGGCGACGTGATCACCGGTCAGGTCTACTGGAACCAAGGCGGGCTCTGGAGCAAGCAGCGCCGACCCGAGTGGACCGACGCCGAGTTCCAACTGCGCAACTGGCTTTACTATGCGTGGTCGTCGGGCGACCACATCGTCGAGCAGCACGTGCACAACATCGACGTCGCGAACTGGGTAATGGGCGGGCATCCCGTGCGCGCGACGGCGATGGGCGGCCGGCAGGTCCGCACGGATCCCCTTTACGGCCACATCTTCGACCACTTCGCGGTCGAGTTCGAGTACGCCGACGGCCGGCGCATCACGTCGTACTGCCGCCAGCAGGATGGCACGTCGGCGCGCGTGGCCGAGGCGTTCCAAGGGACGAAAGGCCGCTCGAACGCGTTCGACACGATCGAGGGCGTGAACGCGTGGAAGCACGCGCCGCTCGAGGGGATGAACCCGTACGTCGAGGAGCATCGTGACCTCGTCGCGAGCATCCGCGCCGGCACGCCGCTCAACGAAGGCCGCCAGATCGTCGAGAGCAACCTCACGGCGATCCTTGGCCGCGAGGCGGCGTACACGGGCCAGTCGCTCACGTGGGACGAACTCATGGCGTCGAACCTGTCCATCGTGCCGAAAGACCTCACGTTCGGTCCGCTCGCCGTGCCGCGCGTGCCGACACCGGGCGAGACGACCTTGCAGCGCACCTTCATCGAGGGGTGGTGAGATGGAACGACGCGAGATGCTGCGCGCCACGGCTGGCGCGGTCGCGGGCACGATGCTCGGCGCGACGCGCGCGAGCGCGATGGTGCGCGAGAGCGAGGCGACGCCGGAGTACATGGCCGATCGACGCGCGCCGACGTTCGCCCTCGACTATGCGCCGCACTTCGGCATGTTCCAGCGCAGCGCCGGCTCGGACCTCATCGCGCAGCTGAAGTGGATGCACGACCAGGGTTTCCGCTCGCTCGAGGACAACGGGATGCGCGGTCGGTCGACGTCGGAGCAGGAGCGCATCGCGCGCGAGATGTCGCGACTCGGCATGCGCATGGGCGTCTTCGTGTTGAACCCGGACACGGCGTGGACAACGACGTTCGCCGAGGGGAAGGCCGACTTCCGCACGTCGTTCCTGAAGGACGTCGACGCGTCGATCGAGGTCGCGAAACGCGTCAACGCGAAGTGGATGACGGTCGTGATGGGCACCGTCGCGCCGCGGCTCGAGCCGGAGTACCAGACGGCGCATGCGGTCGAGATCCTGCGCGCGGCGGCGGAGAGGCTCGAGCCGCACGGGCTCATCATGGTGCTCGAGCCACTCAACCGGCGCGACCACCCGAACCTCTTCCTCACGCGCATCCCACAGGCGTTCCAGATCTGTCGCGCGGTCGATTCGCCGAGCTGCAAGATCCTCTTCGACATCTACCACCAGCAGATCACCGAAGGGAACCTCATCCCGAACATCGACGCGTCGTGGAGTGAGACGGCATACTTCCAGGTCGGGGACAACCCGGGGCGCAAGGAGCCGACGACGGGAGAGATCAACTACGCGAACGTCTTCGCGCACCTGAAGCGGAAGGGGTTCGCGGGCGTCGTCGGGATGGAGCACGGCAACGCGAAGTCGGGCGCCGAGGGAGAGATGGCGGTCGTGACGGCGTACCGCGCGGTCGATCCGAGTTGAGATGACCGCGGTGAGGTGGGTCGTCGTCGGGAACGGACGGCTCGGGCGCGTGATGGCGGCAGGGCTAAGGGCGAGCGGCGCGACGGTCGATGGGCCGATACGGCGCGAGGGGCGTATCGCCGAGCCACCGGCTGACGTCACGACCGCGGTGCTACTCTGCGTCCCCGAACGCGCACTGGAGCGCGCCGCGGCCCGCGACGACATCCCGGTGGGCGCGATCGTCGGGCACTGCAGTGCGTCAGCGCCGCTCGTGACGCTCGCCCCCCACGAGCGGTTCAGCGCGCATCCCCTCATGACGTTCACGGCGACGTCGTCGCCAGCGGCGTTCCACGGCGTCGGCTGCGCGATCGACGGGAACACGCCGCGCTCGCAAGAGGTCGCGCGGGCGCTCGCGCGCGCACTCGGCATGCACCCGATCGAGGTGCCCCCCGAACGACGCGCGCTGTACCACGCCGCCGCGTCGATGGCGTCGAACTTCCTCGTGACGCTCGAGCACGCGGCCGAGCGCCTCGCGCGCGCGAGCGGATTGGATCGCGTGATGCTCGCGCCGCTCGTGAGGGCGTCCGTGGAGAACTGGATCGCGACCGGCTTCGAGGGCGCGATCACCGGCCCGATCGCGCGCGGCGACCGCATGGTGGCGGGCGCCCAGCGCGACGCGGTCGCGGCGGCGGCTCCGGAACTGCTGCCACTGTGGGACGCACTCGCCGACGCGACGCGCGCGGCGGCGGGCCAGCCACGGTATGCCTCGGACGAACGCGCGAACCGGCTCCTCGCCGAGATCGCCGAGAGCATGGGGATCACCCGACCCGCTCGGGTGGTCACGACGATCGCCGGCGTGCGGGCCGCCGTCGCCCACGCGCGGGGCGAGGACCGCGACATCGCGTTCGCCCCGACGATGGGCGCGCTGCACGAGGGCCATCTCTCGCTCATCCGGCGCGCGCACCGCGAGGGCACGTTCGTGGTCGTCAGCGTCTTCGTGAACCCGACGCAATTCAATGACGCGCGCGATCTCGAGGCGTACCCGCGTGACCTCGATGGGGATGTCGCGAGGGCCAGTGCGGCCGGCGCGGACCTGGTGTTCGCCCCCGACCCCGACGAGGTCTATCCCGACGGCTTTGCGACATCGGTGGAGGTCGACGGCATCACCGCGCCGCTCGAGGGGGAGGCGCGGGGCACCGCGCACTTCCGTGGCGTGGCGACCGTCGTGTCGAAGCTCTTCAACATCGTGCGACCCGATGTCGCGTACTTCGGGCAGAAGGATGCACAGCAGGCGCTCGTCATCCGCCGGATGGCGCGCGACCTCGATTTCCCGCTCGAGGTCGTGGTCTGCCCGACCGTGCGCGAGCGTGATGGGCTCGCGATGTCGAGCCGGAACGTGCGGCTCTCGCCAGCCGCGCGCGAGCAGGCGACGGCGCTGTACCAGTGCCTTGAGGCGATGCGATCGTCGGTCGCGAATGGGGAGTCCGACGTCGCGCGCCTGCTGGCCACGGGCCATCGCGTCCTCACCGATCGAGGGATCGTCCCAGCCGACGTGGAGTATCTCGCGGTCGTGGACTCCGACACCCTCTCTCCGCTCGATCACCTCACGACCGCTCGTGAGACGCTCATCGCGATCGCCGCGCGCGTCGGCGGCGTGCGGCTCATCGACAACATCCTCGTGACGCCGTGAGCGCGACGCCGCTGGTGATGGTGACTGCGTACGACTTCGCCTCGGCCCGCCTCGCCGACGAGGCCGGTGTCGACATGATCCTCGTCGGTGACTCGGCGGCGACGACGGTGCTCGGCTACGCGACGACGCGCGAACTGCCGGTCGACGAATTGCTCGTGCTCACGCGCGCCGTCGCGCGCGGCGTGACGCGCGCGATGGTGATCGGCGACCTCCCGTTCGGCACGTACGAGGAGAGCGACGCGCAGGCCGTCGCGACCGCGAAGCGCTTCGCCGAGGCCGGCTGCGCGGCGGTGAAACTCGAGGGTGCGGGCGAGATGGTGCATCGCGTGCGCGCGATCGTCGCGGCGGGGATCAAGGTCATGGGGCATGTCGGCCTGCTGCCGCAGGGCGCGAAGACATGGGACGAGCTGCGCGCGCGCGGCCGCACCGCCGACGAGGCACTCATGATCCTGCGCGACGCGGAAGCGCTCGAAGCCGCCGGGTGCTTCGCGCTCGTCGCCGAGGCGGTACCGGCGATCGTCGCCGCCGAGTGCGCGCGACGGCTCGAGATCCCCGTGATCGGCATCGGCGCGGGGGCGGAGGTCGACGGTCAGGTGCTCGTCTACCACGATCTCCTCGGGCTGACCGTGGGGCACCAGCCGAGGTTCGTGCGTCGCTACGCCGAGCTCGCCGCCGCGACGAAGGACGCGATCGCCCGCTACGCCGCCGACGTCCGCGGGCGGCGGTTCCCCTCAGCGATCGAGGGATACGCGATGGCGGAGGGGGAGGAAGAGGCCATGCGAGCCCGACTCCGTCAGCTCGTCTAGCGTCAAGTCAGCGGGTCCAAATCACTATGGAACCGCAGCCATTATTGTCGTTGAAACGACTCGGTGCGGAACTTGCCGAGTACACCTCCATGCGCTTCGCTCGGCTGATAATCGCAGCAAGCTCGATGCGTTCGTCGCGATCCTCCATTACGCCCCTGTCCAGTCCGTCCTCGAAGATCCGAGGATCGCAGTAACCGAAGGTCGTGGAGCCGCGAAGCATGAGACGTGGAGGATGGGCGCCCTGTACCGCGAGATTGGGCACCATGCTGCGAAAGATGTTGGGGGTGACCGAAGGCAGACCTTCGAGCATCTCGTCAGTGATGAACCGCCCAAGGCCGACGCTGCGACGTCGTTCGAACTCCGCGCGCTCCGCCGACAACACGTCCGCCGTAACGGCGACGCCCGGGAGCGCGCGCGCGCCCTCCTCCACCCGAATCACCCAGACCGAATCCTTCGCGTCGAGGACTCGAAGGTGAGCGGTGATGGCCGCGTATCCTATCGCCCTGACGATCGCGACTGAGCTGCGACGAGGGATGAGAAGGCGGAATTCGCCCGAAGAGTCGGTTATGGCTCGAACGGTCGCGTCGTCTGCAAGCCGAATCTCGGCGCCGACGACACCTCCGGTAGATGGCCCCGACGCGAGCAGCCTGCCTTGAACCTGAATGGTGTCGCTGTCGAGCCCGACGACCAGGTCGTGCCGTTGGATCGATCGCGAAATGCTAACGAGGACCACTCCAGTCCCGAGTGTGTCGCGACGCGACCGCAACTCGACGGTCCGGTGCAGAGGGACGCCACAGAGAACGAAGCTGCCGGACTCATCAGTCGTATCTGCTGTAGCGACCGAACTAGTCTGAAGATCGCTTCCACGAGCGAAGTACTCGGACCACGACGCCCAAACGACTTGGTCAGACACGGATGACCCGGACGCCGTGCGTGACTCACCGACCAGTATGCCTTGCTCGGCGTCCAAGGTCGTTCCGCAATGCATGTGCTGAATAGATGGCCATGAGGGCGTCGCAAGCTCGATCAGCGTCGAACGGATCCCAGCAGTCACCCGACGATGGATGAACGGGATACCGAGAGTATCCAGAATCGGAGCCCAGGCCACGACCGTGAACTCGCCTTTCGGAGCCCCGACCAGCACAAATCGACCGAGAGAATCGGCTCGTGCTCGAGTCAGGGTACCGAGGATGGCCACCTCGAAGTCCGCTAGACCGTGAGTCAGTCCGAGAGAATCGCGAATAAGGCCGGTCAGGGCGTCTTGCGCATCCAGAGACCGGGGAGTGACGTGCAGCGCGCCGAACAACACGGCCAGCCCCAGCAGGCACCTCATTGCGGCACTCGTGCGCGGCAGATGATCATGCTGATCGGGACCAGGCTGAGCGAGAGATGTTACCGTACGACCTTAGCGAGCTCGAGCAGCTGGGATTCCGTCGGTGGAAATCGACGAAGAACGCCGTTCACCACCACGGTCGGAGTGCCAGGGGCGCCGATTCGCTCTCCCAAGGTCAAGCCGGCAGCGATCCGCTGGAATCGGGTGGAGTCAGAACTCTGCATGCATGCTTCGACACCCAAGGGATCGGGTGAGCCCGCTCTGGTCGCGAACTCTCGCCACGATAGCAGTCCCAGTGAATCCTGCCTCTCATACAACTCCGACGCTACGCGGCGGGCGGAAGTCCCTCCCTGCACCGCACACTCGAACACTCGGGCGCTGGGTAACGCGTAAGGATGATACGGTAGCGGCAAGTGTACCAGGCGGACATCTAGCGCGGCCGGGGCAACCGCGAGAGCCCTCTCGAGGCCGATATGAAAGTGCCTGCAGGCAGGACACTCGAAGTCTGCAAGCACCGCGATCTTGACTTGTCCGGTCGTGTCTCCAAGCGGGTGCCCCACCTGTAGCAGATCCTGCCATTCGGCGCGGGTTACTTCACGGTCGTTCGTAGCGCGGGTTGACGAAGACGTGAACTCTCGCTTCGCGACCGCCGCGGCAACTACGACCTCGGCGGCCACCAGCACGACTGTGAGCGAAGCTTCGAAGCGCCTCACTGCGGTTCCCCTCGACAGACGAGAAGCGGTGCGCCTTCCGAACTGCCTAGACAGAGCGGACTCCACGTGCAGTACATACCCTCGTGTGTACCACACACGCCATCGCAGAGGCCTTCCGCGGCACCCTGGGTCGCCGGACAGCCGCAAATGCCGCACCAGCTTGTGGTCTCAGCGGATGCCGGTTCGCTGGTAAGAAGCAGAAGTGCTCCTCCAAGGACGACGGTTGAGGCAGCAAGCCGAAGCCTTCGCATCAGACACCTCGCTGTTAGGGGTTGCGCTACGATTCACCCCCCCCACTGCCACCTACGCCTTGTTATGTGACCCAGCCATTTTTTTGCAGCAACAATCGAATCCCACAGATGCAAGAAGGGGCGGCCCAGCCGGGCCGCCCCCCTCACATCTCCCCTCTCACGTCAACCGTAAGAAGAGACCGTCCCTACCACCGGTAGTGCGCGAACGCCTTGTTCGCTTCCGCCATGCGGTGCGTATCGTCCTTCTTCTTCACCGCGTTGCCCTCACCCTTCGACGCGGCGATCACCTCGGCCGCGAGCTTCTCGGCCATCGACTTCTCGTTGCGCTCGCGTGAGTAGAGGATGAGCCAGCGCATCGCGAGCGCGGTCCGGCGCTCCGGACGGACCTCGACCGGCACCTGGTAGGTCGCGCCGCCGACGCGGCGGGACTTCACCTCGACGACCGGCTTGAGGTTCGTCAGCGCCTGCTTGAAGACGTTCACGCCCGGCTGGGAGGTCTTCGCCTCGACGATGTCCATCGCACCATAGAAGATGCGCTCGCCGACCGACTTCTTCCCCTCGTACATCAGCACGTTGATGAACTTGCTGACGGTCTGGCTGTCATAGCGCGCGTCGGGGAGGA
>CAYSAR010000062.1:0-10492 GCA_964428985.1 uncultured Gemmatimonadaceae bacterium
GCAGCGACTCGCGCACGAGCCCATCGGCGAAGAGCGACTCCACCGCGTCGAGGCGAGCGTCGATCGCCGCGACGTCGGTGAGCGGCGCGAGCACCCACTGCCGCAGCAGGCGCGCGCCCATCGGTGTCTGGGTGCGGTCGAGTACGCCGAGCAACGTGCCGCTCGTGTCGCCCTTCTCGGTGGTCCGCAGCGATTCGACGAGCTCGAGGTTGCGCCGCGTCATCTCGTCGAGCGGCATCGTGCCGCCCGGCCGCTCGATCGACGGGCGCGCGAGATGCGGCACGCCCGCCGGCTGGAGCTCGTGCAGGTAGCGCAGCAACGCACCGGCGGCGCCCGTCGCCACGGCATCGTCGGCACCGATGCCGAAGCCCTCGAGCGTATGCACGCCGAAGTGCTGGGCGAGCGCATCGGCCGCGAGGCCGGCGTCAAACTCCCATCCCTCGCGCTCGGTCGCGAGCGCGCCGAGCCGCGCGGCCGTCTCGGCGACGAGCCCCGCGCCCGACGGCACGATCACCTCGCGCGGCGCGAGGCGCGCGAGCGCGGCGTCGGCGTCACCCACGGTCGTGACGACAAGACGCAGTTCGCCGGTCGAGAGGTCCGCCGCCGCGATGCCGACCATCGTGCCCGACGACTGGAGCGCGCACAGGAAGTTGTTGCGCGCGCCGTCGAGCAGTTCGTCGGAGAACGACGCGCCGGGCGTGATCGTCTCGATCACTTCCCGCTTGACGATGCCTTTCGCGAGCTTCGGGTCCTCGACCTGTTCGCAGACCGCGACGCGGTGTCCCTGCTGCACGAGGCGGCGCAGGTAGTCGGCCGCCGCCTTCACCGGCACGCCGGCGAGCGGCACCTCGGTCGCGCCGCCGTTGTTGCGCGACGTGAGCGTGAGGCCGAGTGCGCGGCTCGCGACCTCGGCATCCTCGTAGAACATCTCGTAGAAGTCGCCCATCCGGAAGAACAGGATCGCGTTCGGATGACGCGACTTGATCTCCCGGTACTGCGCCATCAACGGCGTGGCGACTTCCTTGCTCACCCGCGCGGCGCCTGGACGAGGAAGGCGTCGGCCCGTTCGCGCGTGCGGTAGTCCTGCATCGCCGCGGCGGCGGCGGTGCGCGTCGCGAAGCGTCCGAATCGCACGCGCCAGGGGGCGCTCGTGACATCGACGCGCGCGTCATAGCCGCGTTCCCTGAGTCGGGCGACGAGTGCGTTCGCCTCGGCCTGCGTGCTGAACGCGGCGACCTGCACCGACCACGTGCCCGCTTGCTGGGCGTTCGGCGCGCGCGGCTCGACTGGTGCCGGACGTGAAGGCGCCGGTGCCGGTGGGGCGGCTGCGGCCGTGTCGCCACGCGCCGCACTGTCCGTCGATGCGACCTCGGCCGGACACGTGTTGAGGAGATAGTCGAACCGATTGATCAGCTCGAGCGCGTTCGGCGCGACGCGCGCGCGGCCATCGCGCAGGATGCGGCATCCATCGCGCTGCATGCCGCGTTCGACGAGCAGGCGACCGTGCCAGAGACTGGCCTCGGCGCGCGCGCCGCTCTCCGGCGCCTCGCGCGCGAGCCGCTCGAGATAGCGCAACGCCGCTTCGCGATCACCCCGCGCGACCTCACCTTGCGCGAGCCGCAACATCGCGTCGCCGGCGCGCGGTGAGCGCTCATGCTCGAGCATGATGCGCAGGTAATCGCGTTGCGCGCGATCCCAGTTCTCGGCGAGCGTCGCGCGCCAGTAGAGCGCTTCCGCTTCTTCGGGGCTGCGCGGTTCCGTCGCCTCGAGCACCGAGTCGACGAGCGCGCGCCCTTCCGCGCCCGCGCCATCGTTCACGAGGCGCTGCGCTCGACGGAACAGGGCGAGCAGCGTGTCGGCTCGTGCGGAGGGGATCGTCGGCTGCGCCGGTGTCTGGGCCCGCAGTGGGACCGCGAGCGCGAGGGCGAGTCCGATCATCATCAGCCGCTTCATGCCGCCCTCCGTTGCGCCGCGAGCGGGGCGATCGCGAGCAGCAGCGACGTGACGACCTGCGCCTCGCTCGAGACCTTCGTGTCCTTGAGCGCCGCATCGGCGGCGATGAGATGGGGAACGGCACGCTCGACGTCTGCCGCGTTCCACTTCGGCACCGCGCGCGCCCAGCACTTCACCGCTTCGCCCCAGGGCCGACCGGTGTACACGCTGCCCCCCTCCTTGAGCAAACCGAAGAACTCGCCCTCCAGACGCGACTGCGACAGCCCGCGCGCGCGCGCCGCGACGCCCCAGCCGATCGCGAGCATCTGCGCCGTTACCGCCATCACGAGCGTGACCGCACTCTGCTTCGGCTGTGAGAGCACTTCCTCGACGAGTTCGACCGCACCGAGTGCGTCGCGGGCCGCGATGCGATCGAGCAGGTCGCCCAGCGTGCGGCCGGGACGGACGCCCGTCACCGCGTCGATCGCCGCACGATCGATCGGCCGGCCCGCGTTGTGTGCCGCGAGCTTCCGCAGCTCGCCGGCGAGCAGCGAGAGTTCATTGCCGCCATACGCCGCGAGCAACTCCGCGGCGTCGCGTTCGATCGTCGTGCCGCAGGCCGTCCGTGCTTCATGCTCGATCCACTTGATGAGATCGGCGTCGCTGAGCGGCTTGAACTCGAGCGCCGTCACCTGCTTGTGGCCGGCAAGCGCGGCATCGACCTTGGTCCCCGACGGCGCGACCATGAGCAGGAGCAGTTCGGGCGCCGGGTTCTTGAGATAGGCGTTCAGCCGTTCGCGCCCGGCCTTCTTGAGCGCCATCGGGTCGCGGAGCACGACCACGCGCCGGTCGGCGAGCATCGGCAACGCCTCGAGCGCCGTCCCGAGCGTCGCCGCGTCGATCTCACCGCCGCGCAGCACCTCGAGGTTGAAGTCGCGGGTCGCGGGATCCGTCGCGCGCGCGACGATATCCTTCACGCGATCCTCCTTCAGGTGGTCGTCCCCGCCGTGGAAGAGATAGACGGGGTCGAACGCGCCGCTCTCGAGCGCGGCCTTGAGCGCTTTGAAGGACGTCGTCGGCGCCATGGGAGGAATATACAAGAGAGAACCGCCCACCCGGTCTCCCGGATGGGCGGTTCACGAACCGGACACTGCGCCTTCGGAGGTCCCACCCCCCTTCCTGGCGTCCTACTGCAGCGCCGGTTCGATGATCTCCGCGAACGAACTGCGCGCGCGGTTGAGGCGAGACTTCACGGTGCCGAGGTTGCAGTGCGTGAGCTCGGCGATCTCCTCGTAGGAGCGGCCCTCGAGTTCGCGCAGCACGAACACCTCGCGATGATGCTTCGGGAGCTGCGCGACCGAGTTCTCGACGAGCGAGCGCACGTGACGCTTGCGGAAGAGGTCGTCGGGGCGCGAGGACGGGTCCTCGAACTCGAGCGGACGCTCCTCGTCCTCCCAGCCCTGTGTGATCGCCTGGAAGAGGACGAGCGGATTGCGCGAACGGTTGCGCAGCTCGTTCTTCGCGAGGTTCGACGCGATCGTGTAGATCCACGTCGAGAACTTCTTCGACCGGTCGAACCGCGCGAGGTGGCGGTGCACCCGGATGAACACTTCCTGCACGAGGTCCTCGGCGCGCTCACGGTCGCCGACGGTCCTATAGATGAAGTTCAGAAGACGCGCTTGGTACCGATCGACCAGCGCATCGAAAGCGCGGTGCTGACCGGCAATGTATTCAGACACCAACGCGCCATCATCAAGCGTCTTGAACTCGCTGAGCGGGCGGAACGTCGTCCTCTGCAGCGGCAACTTCAGTGCGGCGCTTCCCATGGATTCCCCTTGGCAGGGTTGCGGTGGCCTTCGGTGCCTCGATTGTGACTGAGGCAGGGGGCGTGCCACCGGCGGGAAACGCCTAAGTCCTTACACCACACCAAATTGGCGTTTGCGCAACAGGGGGATGCTGTCCTCGACGCTGGAGTTCAGTGTCCTCCGCTCCGGACGTTGCCCCAATTCGCAGCACATAGGACCCCGACGAGGGTCTTCCCATCGGTGATCTCGCCGCGCCGGATCATCGCGAGCACCTCGCTGAGTCGCCGGGTCACCACTTCTATGAATTCGTCGGCCTCGTGGGCCGACTGCCCTCGCGTCAGTCCCGACGCGCGGAACAGGTGGATGCGTTCGTCCGTGAACCCTGGCGTGGTCCACAGGAACGTCATCGGCTCCAGGTGCGTGCAGGTGCAGCCCGTCTCCTCGAGCAGCTCGCGGCGCGCACAGTCGATCGGCGCCTCGTTCGGCTCGAGCCGACCCGCCGGGATCTCCCACAGGTCGCCGCCGGTCGCGTAGCGATACTGGTGGATGAGCAGGATCTCGGGGTCCTCCCCGCTGGGATCGCCCACGAACGGCACGACCGCCGCCGCACCTGGATGATGGATGAGGACCTGTTCGCCCTCGCTGCCGTCGGGGAACCGCACGCGATCGAGATGTGCGTCGAGGAACTTCCACTGCCAGATCCGTTCGCCGCCGATGCGGCCGCGGCCGCCCTTCGACTCGCTCACCGCGCCTCCGCCGGATCGTCGCCGGCCGCCACGACCTTCACGTCGCCGATGTCGAGCGCCTCGAGCGGCGCGCGGATCGCCTGTGCATCGCCGACGGCGAGCACGAGCAGCCGCGACGGATCGAGATGCGCGCGCGCGGCGGCGCGCACGTCGTCCGCGCCGATCGCGCGCACACGGTCGCGGTACGCGGAGAACCAATCCTCGGGCAACCCGTGGATCACCGAGTTCGCGATCGCGCCGGCGACGGCGTCCGTCGACTCGTACCGCAGCGGGAAGACGCCGGCGAGATAGTCCGTCGCGAGCGTCACCTCGCTCCCCTCCGGCGGCGCGGCGCGCATGCGCTCGATCTCGCCGAGGATCTCCGCGACCGCGCGGTCACTGACTTCGCTCTTCACCGCCGTGCTCACCACGAAGGGTCCCGCGCCGCGGCGCCAATCGAACCCCGACGACGCGCCATAGGTGAACGCGTGACGCTCGCGCAGGTTGAGATTGATGCGGGATGAGAAGAGCCCGCCGAGGATGGCGTTCATCACGACGATGCGCAGGTGATCGGGATGCGATCGCGGCACGCCCGTGTGCCCGACGCGCAGTTCCGACTGTGGCGCCTCCGGCTTGTCGACGATGATGACGCGCCGCGCCCGACCGGCTTCCTCGCCGGCGCGAGGCCCCGCGCCCGTCGCCGTGGCGCGCCAATCGCCGAACGCCGCCTCGACGAGCGCGTGCGCGCGCGCCGCCGTGATGTCGCCGACGAGGATCACCGTCGTCACGGTCGGCGCGTACCGCGCACCATGGAACGCCCGGACCTTCGCCGTGTCGAGTCCGGCGACGGTCGTCAGCGTCCCACCCGACGAACGCGCATAGCGCGATGACGGCGCGTGCAGGTATCCGCTGAACCGTTGGTCCGCCAGCGACCGCGGCTCGGCCAGGATCTGCTTGAGGTCGGCGAGCCGCTCGTCGCGCTTGCGGATGACATCGGCCTCGGGGAAGCTCGGTTCGCGCACGACGCGGGCGAGGAGTTCGAACGCCGCATCGAGCCGGTCGGGCATGACGGTGAGACGCGCGACGGTCGAGTCCCAATCGGCATAGCCGTCCAGCGAGGTGCCGAGTGACTCAAGACGTTCGGTGAGCGCGGCGCCGTCGATCGACCCCGTGCCCTCGGTGAGCGCGCGCGCGGCCAGCGCGGCGAGGCCCTCGTCGCCGATGGGATCGAGCGTCGATCCCGCGTCGATGAGCACGAGCGCCGTGACGAGCGGGAGCCGCGGCATCGGGGCGACGATGACGCGCACGCCGTTCGCGAGCGTCGATCGCTCCAGCCCGGGGAAATGGTAGGGCCGCGCGATGCCCGGTACCGGACGCGTCGAGGTCGTCATGCGCGCACCACGTAGAGCAGCGAGGCACGGTTGTCGGGTCCGAGCCGTTCGCGCGCCGTCGCCATGAGATCGTCGACCGACACCGCGCGATACCGCTCGAGTTCGGCGTTCACGAGCATCGCGTCACCGAAGTAGGTCGCGAACTGCGAGAGCTTGTCGGCGCGGGTGCCGGCCGATTGCAGGCTCGCGACCCACTCCGTTTCGTGGATCGCGAGCGCGCGTTCGCGCTCCGCGCTCGTGATCCCGTCGCGCAACAGGCGGTCGATCTCGGCCACCACGGCGCGCTCGAGCGCGTCGGGCGCGACGCCGGGCCGGGCCGTCACGTCGCAGACCAGTAGATCCGCGCCCTTCGGCAGGTCGAACGTGAACGCCGCCGCATGCGACGCGATCGCCTGCTCGCGCACGAGCGCGCGCGGCAACCGGCTCCCCTCGCGATCGCCGAGGAGCGCACCCAGGAGGCTCGCCGCGTGCCATCCCTCGCCTCCGAACGGCGGCACGCGGAACGCGAGGAAGAGGCGCGGCGCCGCGACCGAGTCCTCGACGACCTCGCGCCGCCAGTCGCCGAAGCGCGGCGGCAGGTCCATCGGCGGGAGCGGCGGCTTCCCGCCACCTCGCGCGATGCCCCCGAAGTGCCGTTCGACCATCGTGCGCGTCGCCGGCGCGTCGAAGTCACCTGCGATCGTGAGCACGGCGTTGTCGGGCGTGTAGAACGTGCGGAAGAACGTCGCGACATCCTCGAGACTTGCCGCGCTCAGGTCCTCCATCGACCCGATCAGCGAATGATGGAACGGATGCGACGGAGGGAAACAGAGTGCCGGCAGCCGTTCCCACCACGTGCCATAGGGCTGGTTGTCGACCGACCATCGCCGCTCGTTCTTCACGACGTCGCGCTGCGTGTCGAGCTTCTCCTGCGTCATCGCCGGCAGCAAGCGGCCCATGCGATCCGCCTCGAGCCAGAGCGCGAGCTCGAGTTGGTGCGACGGCATCGTCTCGAAGTAGTTCGTGCGGTCGAGCCAGGTCGAACCGTTGAGCGTCCCACCCGCGCGCTGCACGAGTTCGAAATGCTCGTTCGCGCCGACATGCTCGCTCCCTTGGAAGAGCATGTGCTCGAAGAGATGCGCGAATCCCGTGCGCCCCTCGCGTTCGTTCGCCGACCCGACATGGTACCAGAGGTTCACCGCGACGACCGGCGTCGCATGATCCTCCGAGAGCACGACGCGCAGGCCGTTCGGCAGTTTGTAGGAGTCGACGGGAATCCGCATCGTCACCACTCGAGGACGAGCGCGAGCGGCGCCTTCACCGTCTCGCCGAGGAAGTACGTGGGCTGTCGCATCACGCGCTTCCATACCCCGTCGGTGCGCGTTGGGGAGGTGCGCACGTGCAGGCCGTGCCGTCGCGCGACGACCGCGACGCGGAAGACATGGAACGGGTCCGAGACCACGACGACGCTGTCGATCCCGCGCGCCTGCAACAGCTGGGCGACGGCCCGCACGCTCTGACTCGTCGTGCGGCCATCGTTCTCGAGCAGGAGCGACGTGTCCGGCACGCCGGCGCGCAGCACGTAGGCGCGGCTCACCGACGCCTCGCTCTCGGTGTCCCCTTCGGCGATGCCGCCGGTCAACACGAGCCGCGGCGCATACCCCTGCGCGTAGAGTCCGACCGCGTGATCGAGTCGCGACCGCAGCACCGGCGACGGTCGCCCTTGGTACTGCGCGGCACCCATGACGATGATCGCCTGCGACGGCAGCGCGCGGTCGCGCGATGCGTACCACAGCACCGCGACCGCCGACGCGAGCCAGCCAAGGACGCCGACCGCGAGAAGGATCGTGAGGACGCGGCGCGGGAGCCGGCGGGAGCGGACTGGCATCGTGCGGAAGCTATCGCGTCGCGCGAAGCGGCGGCAAAGGCGGGGCGGTCACCGACCCAGACCGAGCAGCGCCAGCGCGAACGCGTCGAGCTCCGCCTCGATCTCCTCCGCGCCGAACGGCCGGTGCGCCGCGGCCGCCGCGAGGCCGTCGAGGTGACGCAACAGGACGCGGCCAAGGAACCGCGTCGGAACGCGCGGCGTGAGACCCACCGAACGCAGCACCGCGACGGCGAGCCGCGACGCCGGTTCATCACGCTGGCTGCGTGGGGTCGCCGCGTTCGATGCGGCGCCGGTCGCCACCTCGAGCGCGAGCGCCGAGAACAGCGCCAACTCGCCGCGCTTCACCTCGTCGTGCGCGAGCGCCCGCCAGGCGGCCATCGCATCCGCCGCGGTCGCCGCGAGGAGCAGGCGGCTCGCGGCGCGTCCGTCCAGGCGCTCCCGCACGAGCCGCAGCACGGTGGCCTTGTCGCGGAAGTGGTAGAGCAACAGCGCCTTGCTCATCCCCGCCGCCGTCCCGATCGCCTGGAGACTCAGCGCGCCCGCGCCTTCCCGCACGCCGAGCGCGATCGCCGCGTCGAGCAGGCGCTCGGCGCTGCCGGCGTTCGCGGCGGCCGCGGTGGAAGCGGCGGCCGCACCGTCAGCGGCGGACACTCTGGAACGGCCTAGGACAGGTCGTGCGATACCCCGCCGCCTCCAGCCGCGCGGCGAGGGCATCCTGCGAGTCCGGTTCGCCGTGGACGAGGAACACATCCTTGAGCTTCGCCGACGACGCGCGGGTCGCGCCGAGCCACGCCTCGAGTTCGCCGCGATCGGCGTGCGCGCTGTAACCGTTGAGCACCTGCACCTCGGCGCGGAGCGGGACCTCGTCGCCGAAGATGCGGAGCATCTCCCGCCGCTCGACGATGCGACGACCGAGCGTGTGCTCCGCCTGGAAGCCGACGATCAGCACCGTGTTGCGCGGGTTCGGCGCGCCGTGCGCCAAGTGATGCAGGATGCGCCCCGACTCCGCCATGCCCGACGCCGCGATCACGACGGCCGGCCCCGGCATCCGCATCGCCGCCTTCGACTCGTCGACCGATGGCGTGAACCGCACGAGGTCATAGTCGAAGAGCTCGTCGCGGCGCGCGCCCATGCGCTTCACGAGCGCCTCGTCCGCGTCGAAGTCCTGCGTGTTCTCGCGGAACACCGCCGTCGCCTCGATCGCGAGCGGACTGTCGACGAAGATCGGGAGCCGCGGCACCTTGCCGGCGTGCGTGAGCTCGTGCAGGTCATACAGCAGCTCCTGCGTCCGTCCGACCGCGAACGCCGGGACGAGGATGCGTCCGCCGCGCGCCGCCGTCTCGCGCACGACGCGCGCGAGGTGGTCCTTCGCGCCATCCACGCTTTCGTGATCGCGGTCGCCATAGGTCGACTCCATGATCACCCAGTCGACCTGTTCGAGGGGCTGCGGGTCGCGGATGATCGCGAGGCCCGAACGCCCGACATCGCCGCTGAACCCGAGGCGGCGCGTCGTCCCGCCCTCCTCCCACTCCAACACGACCGACGCCGAGCCGAGGATGTGGCCGGCGTCGTAGTAGCGCGCGTGGACCCCGGACGTGACCTCGAACCGGTCGCCATAGCGATGCGGCACCATCTGGCTGATCGTCGTCGAGACGTCGCGCAATGTGTAGAGCGGATCCTCCGCCGGCTTGCCGTGGCGACGCAGGTGCTCGACGTCCTTCTCCTGGATATGCGCCGAGTCGGCGAGCATCACCTCACAGAGGTCCCGCGTCGCGACCGTCGTGTGGATCGGCCCGCGGTATCCTTGCTCGCAGAGGAACGGCAGCCGGCCGGCGTGATCGATGTGCGCGTGCGAGAGCACGATCGCGTCGATCTCGCCGACGGCGACGGGGAGCTTTCGGTTCTTCGCGCCGACCTCACTGCGGCGACCTTGGAACAATCCGCAGTCGAGGACGATGGTGCGGCCGGCGACGCGAACCACATGACAGGAACCGGTGACCTCGCGGGCCGCGCCGGCGAACGTGATCTCCATCGGGCTCCTCATCTGCGCGCGACGGCGCGCGTCAGCGTTCCGGTTCGGCGTCGCGGGAGAAGACGAGCGTCAGGCGCTGGCCATCCTGTGTCATCATCGCCGGCGACCATCCGCCGCGGCTGCGCTCGTTGAGCAGGTCGGTCAAGGCATCCTCGTCCTCGCGCTGGTGCCGCGTCAGCCGAAGGATGACCGCCTGATATTCTTTCATGCGGCCGAAGATACTAGCTTTGCGCGCATGCTGACCACCCCGGAGCTCCCCGGTCTCACCGTCGTCTCGCACCCCTTGGTGCGGCACAAGCTCGCGATCCTGCGCGACCAGGCGACGCCGACGAAGATCTTCAAGGAACTCGTCGATGAGATCGCGATGCTCATGGCGTACGAGGCGACGGCGGATCTCCCGCTCGAGGCGTACGAGGTGGACACGCCGCTCGAGACGACGACGGGACATCGCGTCGCCGGCAAGAAGCTCACGCTCGTGCCGATCCTGCGCGCGGGGCTCGGAATGGTCGAGGGAATCCTCAAGCTCGTGCCCTCGGCGCGCGTCGGGCATGTCGGACTCTATCGTGATCACGACACGCTCGAGCCCGTCGACTACTACTTCAAGGTCCCGGGTGATACCGCCGAGCGCGACTTCTTCGTGTTGGATCCCATGCTCGCGACCGGCGGGAGCGCGGCGAGCGCGGTGACGTCGCTGAAGCGCGCCGGCGCGCAGCGCATCCGGTTTCTCTGCCTCGTCGCCG
>CAYSAR010000063.1:0-995 GCA_964428985.1 uncultured Gemmatimonadaceae bacterium
ACCTCGGTGAACGGCGGGCTGCGCAGCGTGTCGGCGAGGATGAAGAACGCGCCGACGGCGAGGCCGATCGCGATGCCGATGAGCAGGTCGGTGAAGAGGATCGCGACGACGGTCGTGAAGTACGGGATGTACTGGGAGCGCCCGAGCGAGAGCATGCGGCGACCGATGCCGGGGTGCGCGAGCTTCCAGCCGGTGTGCAGCAGGATCGCGGCGAGCGCGGCAAGGGGGATTCGGTTGAGCAGACCGGGAATCGCCGCCACGGCGGCGAGCAGCAGCACGCCATGCGCGATCGCCGCCCAGCGCGTGCGCGCGCCGGCATCGACGTTCGCCGCCGAGCGTACGATGACGCCGGTGATCGGGAGCCCGCCGATGAGGCCGGAGAGCGTGTTGCCGACGCCCTGCGCGAGGAGCTCGCGGTTCGGCGGCGCCTCCCGCTTGAGCGGATCCATCTTGTCGGTCGCCTCGAGCGAGAGCAGCGTCTCGATCGACGCGACGACGCCGAGCGTGAGGCCGATGCGCCAGACGACGGGGTCGGCGAATGCGCTCCAGGCGGGGAAGGTGAGCGCCGACAACACGCCCGCGGGTCCGTCGAACGCCGGGAGGTTCACGAGGTGGCTCGCGCCCAGCGCCGCCGATCCGGTGAACGCGCCGAGCGCCGCATTGAGCCCGACGCCGAGCAACACGACGGCGAGCGGCGCGGGAAAGGCCTTGAACCGCGCGAGCGGCGTATGCGGCCACGCGAACAGCAGCGCGAGCGAGAGCGCCGAGATCAACAGCGCGCCAGGCTCGAGGAGCTCGATCGCGCTCGTGATGCCGCTGAACGTGTTCTCGCCGTCGGCCTGCCGGAACGCGTGGTCGCCCATCGCGTCGGAGTCGTAGCCGAGGGCATGGGGCACCTGCTTCAGGATCAGCACGAGGCCGATCGCCGAGAGCATCCCCTTGATCACCGAGGAGGGGAAGTAGTAGGCGACCAGACCGCCGCGCAAGAACCCGAG
>CAYSAR010000063.1:1005-10485 GCA_964428985.1 uncultured Gemmatimonadaceae bacterium
GAAGTAGTAGCCGATGAGGCCGGCGCGGATCGCGGCGAGCACGAGCTGAACGAGCCCGCCGATGATGACGGCGACGAGGAACGCGCGATAGTCGCCGAGCTGCGTGATCGCCGCGATGACGATGGCGGTGAGGCCGGCGGCCGGTCCGCTCACCATCAGATGGGATCCCGACAGGGCCCCAACGACGATGCCGCCGACGATGCCGGCGATGACGCCGGCGAAGAGCGGGGCGCCGGACGCGAGCGCGATGCCGAGACAAAGCGGCAGCGCGACCAACACGACGACGATCGCGGCGGGCAGGTCGTGGCGCCAGACGGGCCCCGCGACGTCCCGCACCTGTTCAGGCTCGGTGAGCATGGTCCTCCTCAGACCGGTTGGATGCGCTCAATCGGAGAGAGACGGATCACGCCCGCGGGCGTGTCGACTCGTTCGGTTGTGACTCGCGCAATGTACGAGGCAGCGCTCGGCGACGCTGACGGCCACGGTCCGTCGCGGCGCGAACGAGACGTTCAGATCGCGAGCTCGAGCTGCGTCGGGGGCGGTGGTCCGGCGGGGCGCGCTGCCGGTCGCATGAACGGAAGCGGTCCCGTCCGCGCGCCGAGCTCGATCGCCGCGGTGGGCGTACGTCGTGGCGCGGCCAGCACTTGGCCTCGAAAGCCCGCGCGACGGACGGCATCGGCGACGGTGCGTTCCGCGACCTCAGGCGTGTTGTTCGTCTCGCTCAGGTGGAGCAGCACGACCGCCCGCAGCTGCGAATGTATCAATCCCGTAACGAACTCGCCACATTCGTCGTTGCTCAGGTGTCCATGGCCGCCGCGGATGCGCGCCTTCAGCGTCGCGGGATATGGGCCGGTGCGGAGCATCTCGCGGTCGTGGTTCGCCTCGACGCAGAGCGCGTCGCAGTAGGCGAAGCGTTCGCGCAGCCGTGGCGGCACCTTGCCGAGGTCATGCGCGATGCCGATTCGCGCGCCGGATGCGCGCGCCGTGAGCACGAACGCCATCGGTGCCGCCGCGTCGTGCGGGATCGCGATGCCTTCGACGAGGAAGCCACCGACCTCGCCTTCGACGCCCTCGATGAGTTCGTGCCGAGCGCTCGCGGGGACGCGCAGCGCCGCGAGGGTCTCCGCCGCGCCGTGCACCGGCCAGCGCCACTTGTGCTGCGCCCGCGCGAGCCCGTGCGCGTGATCGGTATGCTCGTGGGTCACGAGCACCGCGTCGATCGACTCGGGCGCGACGCCCACGGCGCGCATGCGCAGCGCGAGCGCCCGCGGACCGAAGCCGCAGTCGATGAGCACGCGCCGGCCGTCGCTCTCCACGATGAGGGCGTTGCCGTTGCTGCCGCTCCCGAGCGTCCACGCCTTCATCGCCGCGCCGCCTCGATCCACGCGCGACGGTACGCGGTTTCGTGGGCGCGCGCATGCGCCGCCTCGAGTTGCGCGCGCGTCGCGTCGTCCAGCTCCACCTGTCGACGCGCCATGACGCGCGCGGCCACGACGAGGAAGCGGTCGAGCGCGAACGAGCCGTCGAGCGCCCCGGCGCCTTCGCCCCACGCGAACGGGGGCACCGCCTTCGGTGGCATCGCGCTGCCGAACAGGTTCGCGCCCGCGCCGATGACGCAACCCGTCGTGAGGCAGGTGCCGATCCCCGTCTTCACGTGGTCGCCGAGAAGGCTGCCGAGGAACTGCATCCCGGTCGCATGCTCGCCCTGCGGGGTGCGCAGCATGACCTGACCGTAGGAGTTCTTGAGGTTGCTCGTGATCGTGCCCGCGCCCAGGTTCGCCCAGCGCCCGATCACCGAGTGGCCGACGAATCCGTCATGCCCCTTGTTCGCGTGGCCGAGGAAGACGACCGAGTTGAGCTCGCCGCTCACCTTGGACCGCACGCCGATGCTGCTGGAGCCCACGCGTCCGCCGAGGACGGTCGCGTTCTCGCCGATGATGCAGGGGCCGACGAGGCGCGTGAACGCCTGGACGACCGCGCCGCGACGGATGAGCACCGGACCGGCGCTCGCGTCGATCACGACGTGCGGCTCGACGGTCGCGCCGGCCTCGACGTGCACGGGATGGCCGCCGAGCACCGTCGCGTCGCGGGGGGCCTGGGCGCCGGTCGCCGGCACCATCGCCAGCGCGTCCGCCTCGAGCATCGCGTTCAGGTGGCGCACGAGGTCCCACGCGCCCTCGAGCCACCAGCCGTCAAGCTTCGCCGGAGTGCCGGCGAGCGTCGACGGCTGCTTCAACGCCGCGTCGGCGGCACGCGCATCCTTGCGCAGCATCTCGGCGTCGAGCGGTTCGCGCAGGCGCACGGCGGCGACGCGTCCCTCGCAGAGCCACGACGACGGCGCGCCGGCGGCGCTGCGCGTGAGCCGTGGCGCGCACCGCGCGTTCACGAGCACGGTGCCCGCGGGGAGCACCCCCTGGATCGCGGTCGGCCCGTCGAACTCGGCGAAGGCATCGAGGTGCGGCGCCCCGATGAACCCGGCGCATGGCATGCCGAGCGCCTGCATCCATCGATGCCGCACGAGTGCGCCCCCGGCGAGCAGCTCGCCGACGGGACGCGTCAACGCGAACGGCTCGAACCCGCGCGCGACGGAATCGTCGACGAGGACGAACCGCGGCGACGCCGCACCGGTCATCGTCGCGCGCGCGGTCATCGGCCGGCCGCCTCGCGGAACGCGGCCGGCATGCGATCGACGAGCGCCTTGAGGTCGTCGGAACGCTCGCGCGTCGTCACGAGCGTCACGCCGTCGCGCACGACGACGACGAGTCCCTCGACGCCGAAGAGCACGACGCGGGATCCCTCGGCGTGCACGACGTTCTCGCGCGCACCGTCCAGGTGGACCTCGCCGTGCACCGCGTTGCCGTCGTCGTCCTTCCGCCGCAGGCGGTGGAGCGCGCCCCAGGTGCCGACGTCATCCCACCCGAAGTCGCCGGGCAGCACGATCACGCGCGTGCTGCGCTCCATGACGCCGACATCGATGCTGATCGGCGTGGTGACCGCACCGAAGAACGCATCGGCACCGCGCGCGGCGAGCGCCATCGCCGCGGCGAGCTCGGGTGTCATCGCCGCCACCTCATCGAGCAGGTCGCGCGCGCGCCAGGCGAAGATGCCGGAGTTCCAGAGGTAGCCCTCGGCGACCATGCGCTCCGCGCGTGCGACGTCCGGCTTCTCGACGAACCGCACGACACGTCGCGCCTCGCCGGGAAGCCGCTCACCCGGCTGGATGTAACCGAGGCCCGGGTTCGCGTGCGTCGGCACGATGCCGACGGTCGCGAGCGCGCCATTCGCGGCGGCGGCGTCGGCGGCGGCCTGCAACACCTCGCGGAATCGCCGGTCATCGCCGATCGCCGAATCCGCGTGGACGGAGACGAGACGCGCGTCGTCCCCGCCGCGGCGACGCACGTCGTGCGAGGCCCACGCGAGCGCGGCGGCCGTGCCCGCGGGGCGTGGCTCCTCGAGCACCTGGTCGGCGGCGAGCGCGGGGAGCGCCTCGCGGATCGACGGGGCGAGCGCGCGACTCGTGAGCACGAGCACGCGAGAGATCCCGACGAGCGGCTCGACGCGCGCGATCGTGTCGGCGAGCAGCGAGCGGTCGCTCACGAGCGGGAGCATCTGCTTGGGCCGTGACGGCGTGCTCAGCGGCCAGAAGCGCGAGCCCACGCCGCCGGCGAGGATCACGACGTAGAGTGGCCCGCTCACGGGACGGCGGCCCCGCTCAACGCGGCGACACGCGCATAGAGTCGCTTCGGGCTGAACGGCTTCGTCATGAACTCGTCGGCGCCGCGACGGCGCGCGTCGTCCTCGCGCTGGTCCTGGCCCGCCGCCGTGAGGATGAGGCAGGGCAGGGTCTTCCAGCGCGCATCGGCACGCACGCGGTCGAGGACCTCGAGCCCGCCCATGCGTGGCATCATGAGGTCGAGGATCAGGAGACGGACATCATCGTGGCGCTCGAGCGTGTCGAGCGCTTCCTGTCCATCGTACACCAGCGTGACGGCGAACGGGCCCTGCTCGAGCTTCGTCTTGATGATGCGACCGATGTGCGGCTCGTCGTCGGCGACGAGGACGTGCAGGGGCGCTGCCATCGGACGGTCGGGCGATGCCGCGGCCGTCAGACGAGCGCCGCCAGGTTCGCGCGGTGACGGCGCAGGTCGAACAGGAGCGCGCCGAGATCGGCCGCGGGCGTGGTGAGCACGAGCAGGACAACCTCGCGGGACATCGCTGAGAGGACGGTGGCACCACCCTCGAGCTCGAGGACGACGGTGCGGAGCTCGCCCTGCGCCGCGGCGGCACCCAGCTCTTCCGCGTGCTGCAGGATCGAGGGCACGTGCGCCGCCACCTGCTCGGCGTCAACCGTCGGGTCGGCTTGGCTGTCTATGAGTAGGCCGTCGCGGCCCAGTACGACCGCCGCGGTGATTCCGTCGCGCTGGCGGACCGCTGCGACGAGGTCACGGATGGTGGGCATCGCCGCTCCGATGGAAGGTTGCCGAAGTGTAGCCCCGGCGGGTATGAAGTCAAGCAGATTCGCGACGTCTCGCTTGGACAGGGACGTTGCGCCACATTAACTTGCGCCCGTGAAGATCACCCGATTTCCCGCGCTCGCGACCCTCGTGGTCACCGCCCTCGGCCTCGCGTCGTGTGAAGCGACGTTCGAGGACGGGGCGCAGTTCTCGACACGTGACGTCCCGATCGAGGTCTGGGCCATCACCGGCTCGCCGACCTCGTTCCCGGCCGGCCTCCTCGTCGCGCCCCCGCACGGAGTCGTCCCGCTGAACGTGGCGGGTGAGTTCGACCTTGCGTTCGACATCGATGCCGACGGGCGACTCCTCGTGCTCCCGGTGAACAAGGTCGTCACCGCGCTGACCGGGAATCGGACCATCGGCCTGTTGCGCGCGACGCAGCCCTACTCGGTCATCCCCGACGCGCCGCGGACCGGCTGGCTCTTCGATACCACGCTCGTCATGAACCCCGGCGCGGCCTTCCTCGTGAAGGTGCAGACGCTCTACTGCGCGCTCGATTTCCGGCAGGACATCTACGCCAAGGTCTATGTCGACTCGGTGATCCCCCAGGAGCGGCGGGCGAAGCTCTCGATGCGCGTGAACCCGAACTGCGGGTTCCGCTCCTTCGCGAACGGCGTCCCCGAGTACTGAGCCATGCACGATCTCCGGATGGTGCGTGACCAGGTCGACGCACTCCGGGAGGGCATGCGTCGCCGCGGGAAGCTCGAGACGCTCGCGCCGGCGATCGACGAGGCCGAGGCGCTGGACCGCGCGCGCCGCGATGCGATCACGCGCGTCGAGCAGCGCAAGGCGGAACGCAACGCGGCCTCGCAGGAGGTCGGCAAGCTGAAGCGCACCGGCGGCGACGCGACCGCGCTGATGGCGAAGGCGCGCGAGCTCGGCGATGAGATCGCCGCGCTCGAGGCGGAGCTCGCGACGACGCAGGGCCGACTCGACGACTTCCTGCTCGGCATCCCGAACGTCACGCTGCCCGACGTCCCCGAAGGCGACGAATCGAAGAACGTCGTGACGGAGACGTGGGGCGAGCCGCGGCCCGAGGGCGGCGTGAGGCCGCATTGGGAGGTCGGCGGCGCGCTCGGCCTGCTCGACCTCGAACGGGGCGCGAAGGTCGCCGGGTCGGGGTTCATCGTGTATCGCGGCGGCGGCGCCCGGCTGCTGCGCGCGCTCATGAACACGATGCTCGACCTGCACACGCGCGAGTTCGGCTACGAGGAACTTTGGGTGCCCGACGTCGTGAACCGCGCGACGATGACCGGCACCGGCCAGCTGCCGAAGTTCGCCGACGACATGTATCGCGTCGAGGGCGACGACCTCTATCTGATCCCGACGTCGGAAGTGCCGATCACGAACCTCTACCGCGACGAGATCCTCGCCGCGACGGACCTGCCGCGCGCGTTCACCGCGCACAGTCGGTGCTTCCGGCGCGAGGCGGGCTCGGCGGGGAAGGACACGCGCGGCGTGCTGCGCGTGCATGAGTTCGACAAGGTGGAGCTCGTGCGCTACTGCGCGCCCGAGGACGGGGAGGCGCAACTCCAATTGCTGCTGAGCCACGCGAAGGCGGTGCTCGAGCGGCTGGAGCTGCCGTACCGCGTCGTGCTGCTCGCGGCGGGGGACACCGGCTTCTCGAGCGCGAAGACGTACGACCTCGAGGTCTTCGCGCCGGGCGTGGGGAAGTGGCTCGAGGTCTCGTCGTGCTCGCTCTGCACCGACTTCCAGGCGCGGCGCGCGAACATCCGGTATCGCCCGGCGCCCGGCGAGAAGCCGCGCTTCATCCACACGCTGAACGGGTCGGGCCTCGCGTTCCCTCGCGTCTTCGCGGCGATCCTCGAACACTTCCAGCAACCCGACGGTTCGGTGCGGCTCCCCGAGGCGTTGCACCGCTGGTTCGGCGCCGACCGCATCGGGTGACGGCGGGTCGTTAACTTCCGGCGATGCATTCGCCGAGCGACGCCCCGACGATTTCCGCCGACCGCGCGACCGCGCTGAACCCCGCGCAACGCGCCGCCGTCGAGCACGCCGACGGGCCGCTGCTCGTGATCGCCGGCGCCGGGTCCGGCAAGACACGCGTGCTGACCCAGCGCATCGCGCGGCTCATCGACGTGCACGCGGTGCCGCCGCACGCGATCCTCGCCGTGACGTTCACGAACAAGGCGGCGGGCGAGATGCGCGAGCGCGTCGCGCGCCTGCTCGGCGCCGAACCGGCGGGGATGTGGATCGGCACGTTCCATGGCATCGGCGCGCGCCTGCTCCGGCTCAATGCCGCGCTCGTCGGCCGCACCCCGGAGTACACGATCTACGACGAGGACGACACGCTCGCGGTCGTGAAGCGGTTGATGGAGTCGCACCGCCTGAGTCCGAAGGAGCACGCGCCGAAGGCGATCCTGGGCGAGATCAGCAACGCGAAGAACGCGCTCGTGCCGCCGGAGGAGTTCGCCGCCCTCGCGCACACGCCGATCTCGAAGGCGGCGGCGCGGGTCTATCGCGACCTCGAGCCGACGCTGCGCCAGGCGAACGCGGTGAGCTTCGACGACCTGCTCGTGCTGCCGGTGCGGATCCTGACCGAGCATGCGGCGGTGCGCGAGCGGCTCGCGTCGCGGTTCCGTCATGTGCTCGTCGACGAGTACCAAGACACTAACCGCGCGCAGTACGAGTTCGTGCGGCTCGTCGCCGGCGGCCATGGCAACCTCGCCGTCGTCGGCGACGACGATCAGGCGATCTACGGCTGGCGCGGCGCCGACATCCGCAACATCCTCGACTTCGAGCGCGACTTCCCGTCGGCCCGCGTCGTGCGCCTCGAGGAGAACTACCGCAGCACTGCGCCGATCCTCGAGCTCGCGAACGTCGTCATCGCCGAGAACGCCGACCGACGTGGGAAGACGCTCCGCGCGACGCGTGCCGGCGGCGAGAAGGTGCTGCTCGTCGAGGCCGCCGACGACCGCGACGAGGCCGAGGCCGTGGCCGAGGCCGTCGCCGAGTGGCGCGCCTCGCGCGGTTCGCTCTCCGAGTGCGCGGTGCTCTATCGGACGAACTCGCAGAGCCGCGGCATGGAAGAGGCGATGCGCAAGGCGGGCATCCCGTACCGCCTCGTCGGCGCGGTGCGCTTCTACGATCGGCGCGAGATCCGCGACCTGCTCGCCTGGTTGCGGCTCATCGCGAACCCGTCGGACGACGAGGCGTTCCGGCGCGCGATCGCCGTCCCGCGGCGCGGCATCGGCGAGGCGACGGTCGAGCTGCTCGCGGCCGAGGCGCGCGCGAGCGGGATCTCGCTGCTCGAGCGTGCGCGGCGCGGCGAGATGGACGGCGTGCGGCCGGCGACGCGCGAGGCGCTCGCGGCGTTCGTCGCGACGGTCGATCGCTTCCGCGCGATGGCGACCGACGCCGGCGTCGACGAGTTGCTCTCGAAGCTCGTTCCCGCGATCGGCTACGACGAGGCGCTGCGCGCCGAGGGTCCGGAGGGTCTCGAACGCCTCGAGAACATCCGCGAGCTCGTCACGTCGGCGGCCGAGGTCATCATCGACGATGGCGGCGAGGTCGGTCTGCGCCCGCTCGACCATTTCCTGCAGCGCGCAACGCTCGTGACCGGCCTCGACCAGCTCGGCCCCGACGCCGACGCGGTCACGATGATGACGGTGCACACGGCGAAGGGACTCGAGTATCGCATGGTCTGCGTCGCGGGCCTCGAGGACGGGCTCTTCCCGCTTTCGCGCGCGTACGACGAGCCGGCGATGCTCGAGGAGGAACGTCGGCTGCTCTATGTCGCGATCACGCGCGCCGGGGAGCGGCTCGTGCTCTCGTGGGCGCGCCAGCGCCGGCGCAATGGCGAGCTGCTGCCGTCGATGATCTCCGGCTTCCTGCGCGCCGTGCCCGAGGGACATCTCGAACGTCGGCCCACCGTTCGCATGCGCGCGTCGGCGCGGCTCGCGTCCCCCTACACGGGCGGATCGCTCGGCGGACCGTCCGGCGGCGGTGGACGGTATGGGCGTCGGGACGAAGCGGCGTTCGGGCGCACGACGTGGAAGCCACGCGCCGGCGAACGCGTGTCGAGTTTCGTCGAGGACGAGGAGGCGTCCCAGCTCGCGCCGAGCTTCGTGCGCGGTGAGCGCGTCACGCACCGCACTTTCGGGTCGGGCACGATCGCCGAGGTCAGCGGGAGCGGGAAGGACGCGAAAGTGACGGTGGACTTCGACGACGAAGGCGTCGGCCGGAAGCGGCTCGTGATCGCCTTCGCGGGTCTCGAACGGGGGATGGACTGATGGCAGTGACACCGGACGACGTGCGCCACGTCGCAGGGCTCGCGCGACTCGCGCTGCCGGAGGACCGGCTCGCCCGCTACGTCGACGAGCTCAACGGCATCCTCGCGCACATGGAAGCGCTGCAGGCGATCCCCACCGCCGACGTGCGCGCCGAGGGAAACGCGTCGGCGCGCCCCGGCATCGCGATGCGTACGCGCATCGACGAACTCGGCGCCGTGCGGCTCGAGCGCGAGCCGTCGTCGTTCGCGCCGGCAATGCGCGATGGGTTCTTCCTCGTGCCGCGTCTCGCGACGCATGAGGAGGGCGACGAGTCGTGAGCGAGACGTTGCTCGACGCCGGCGCCGCGGCGATCGCGGCCGCCGTGAACGAACGCCAGGTCACGACGGCGGCGTTGCTCGAGGCGGCGCTCGCGCGCGCGTCGGTGGGCGAACTCGGCGATCCCGGCCTCAACGCGTTCCGCGCGATGGCGGCTCCCGGCAGCGCGCCGCAGGAGGCGAGCGGCCCGCTTGCCGGCGTCCCGATCGCGGTGAAGGACAACATCGCGACGCTCGACCTGCCGACGGGCTGCGCCTCCAAGATCCTCGAGGGGTGGGTCAGCCCGTACGAAGCGACGGCGATCGCGCGCGTGCGCGCGGCGCGCGCCGTCGTCGTCGGCAAGACGAACATGGACGAGTTCGCGATGGGGTCGTCAACCGAGAACAGCGCGTACGGGC
>CAYSAR010000064.1:0-10339 GCA_964428985.1 uncultured Gemmatimonadaceae bacterium
CCGCACGACGACGTCCCCGCGCGCGCCGAAGATCTCCCCCGCGACGACGCCCGCCGCGAGGGGCTGCCCCGCGAGCGCGCCGAGCGGCACGACGAGCACGAACGCGCCGAGCACGGCGAGGTAGATGAGCGTCACCGCGGCGAGCCCGCCGAACGTCGCGCGCGGGATGTCGCGGCCGGGATCGGTCATCTCGCCGGTGAAGTAGATCGCGCCCGTCCAGCCATCGAACGTGTAGATGACGCCCTGCATCGCGAGGATGAACGCCGCGAAGAGCGCGGCGCCGCGCGGCACGGTCGCGGTGGAAGTGACCGCCGCGTCGCCGCCGCGCACCGCCCAGACGACGCACGCCGCGATCAACACGAGGAACGCGACGGCCTTCACGAGACTCGTGACGGCCTGCGTGCGCGCGCCTTCCTTGATGCCACGCAGCAAGAGGGCGGCGAACGCGACGATCACCGCCGCCGCGACGGCGGCCTCGCGCCTCGCCCCGCCGAGCGAGGGCAGGAGCGCGCCCAACGACTCGGCGAAGACGAGCGCAACGGCGGTCACTGCCGCCGAGGAGCCGAGCCAGTCGCACCACCCGACGACGAAGCCGGCGTAGGTGCCGAGCGCGCGCCGCGCAAACTGGTATTGGCCGCCGCTCTTCGGCGTCATCGTCGCGAGCTCGCAGAGCGCGTTCGCGCCACCGAAGCTGTAGAGCGCGCCGAGCAACCACGCCGCGAAGAAGAGTCCGACGCTCGGCAGATGGGCGGCGATGTCGGCGGGGGAGCGGAGGATTCCCGCGCCGATCGTGGTGCCGACGACGATCGCGAGCCCGAAGCTCGCGCCGAGGACGGAGAGGAGGCGACCGCGCGTGGGCGCGGCGGTGGCGTTCGCGGGAGGCGCAGCGCTCACCGCGCGCCTCGAGGTACGCTCGCGCTTACACGCCCTGCAGCAACGCCTCGACCTGCGAGAGATCGAACGGCTTCGCGAGGAAGCGACAGCCCATCGCCGCGAGTCGCGCCGAGCGTTCGTCGGTCCAGACTTCGCCCGTCGCGAGGATGAGTTTCTGCGCGAGTGCTGGCCGATCGCGCTCGAGTCGCTCCGCGAGTGCTTCGCCCGTCCCATCGGGGAGGTTCTGATCGCAGAGGATCGCGTCGGGCATGCGCGCATCGACCGAGAAGAGCAAGCGCTCGGCGTCGGCCAACGTCGCCGCCTCGGTGCAGCGCCAGCCGCGCCGCGTGAACCACCGCAGCACCGCGATGCGCAACGGACCCTCGTCGTCGATGACGAGAAGGGTCGGCGCGTCGGGGGGTTGCGGGGGCATCAGCACACCCGAGTATCGGTCGGGTGACGGAAAAGCACCAGTGCGTGACAGTGCGGGTGTGTGAGAACGCGGATAAGGGGGCCTGCCCGGCGGCGACGAGTACGGGGGTCATGCGGGCTGCCGGGGCACGGGATGATGCGGGGGCAGGGTGCCGCCGCCCCATCACCGCGGCTGGGTAGCCAGGGAAGCACGGAGCTCTTCAGCGACTTGCCCAACCGTGGCGAGTTCAAAGGGCTTCTCAAGTACCGGTCCCGTCACCTGCCCCAGGAAGCTCGCGGCGCCGTCGCCGGTGACATCCCCCGTCACAAAGATGATCCGGGGCAGCACCTCGGGTGCGGCCTTGCGGAGCTTCTCGTACAGCTCGGGGCCTGAGACCCCGGGCATCTTGAGGTCGCAAAGGACGACATCGAACCGGCTGGCGGCGTCGGGGTTGCCGAGCAGCGCGAGCGCGTCGCGGCCGTCCTCGGCTTCGTCAACGACCCATCCGCGACGCTCGAAATACCGACGCAGCGCGCGACGGATCGGCGCCTCGTCGTCGATGACGAGCAACGTCGGCACGCCCGGCACCGGCGTGAGACTCGGCCGCCGGCGCAGCGGCTGCGCCGGCTGTCCCTCGGGCGGCGTTGAAGGGAGGATCGACGACTTGCTGACGGGGAGACGCATGACGAAGCGCGCGCCGCCGCCTTCGCTCGCGTCGCGATTGCCGCCTTCGAGCGTCCCGCCATGCTGCTGCATGATCCCGAACGAGACCGAGAGCCCAAGGCCGACGCCCTGCCCCACCGGCTTCGTGCTGAAGAAGGGCTCGAAGAGGCGCGAGAGGTGCTCGGGCTTGATGCCGTGGCCGTCGTCCTCGACGCGGACCTCGTACCAATCGCCATCGCGCCTGGCCGTCACCCACACGTGACCGGTCGACGCCGCCTGCGCGGCGTTCGTGACGAGGTTCGTGAGCACCTGTTCGAAGCCCGCGCGATCCATGTCGATCGGCGTGTCGCCATCGTCGATCGTCGAGCGCAGCCGCACCGCAACGGGGAGGCCCGGCTTCAGCGCGCGCAACAGCGCCTCGACGATCGGGCCCGGCGCCTGCACGACGCGCGGCCGCTCGTGGCCCTTCCGGACGAACGTCAGCAGGTCGCGCACGATCGTGCGGCTGCGCAGCGCCTGCGCCTGGATGATCTCGAGCGCGGCGCGGTCGTCGGCATCGCGCGCGTCGAGCAGCAGGTCCTCGGTGAAGTTGAGGATCGCGGCGAGGGGATTGTTGAGCTCATGCGCGACGCCGCTCACGAGCTTGCCGAGACTCTCGATGCGCTCGGCGTCGGCGATGCGGCGACGGAGGATCGCGCTCTCCTCCTCGGCCCGCACGCGGCGCGTGACATCGGCCGCGACGCCGGCGACGCCGATGATCTCGCCACTGGTCGGGTCGTGCATCGGCGACATCGAGACGCGCAACAGGCGTCGCTCGCCGTCGACGGACTTCCACCACCCTTCGTACGTCGCGTCCTCGCCGGCCATCACGCGCGCGAACGCCGTTTCGTGCTTGTCGGCCTCGGCCTCCGCGCCTTGCTCGGCGAGGATCTCGCGCGGCGTGCGGCCGAGGAAGTTGCGCGGTTCGATGCGGTTCGAGCGCAGCCAGCGACCGAAGACACCGGCGAAGCGGCCGTCGGGGTCCTGCACGAAGAACGCGCGGTCGAAGGCGCTGACGAGCGAGCGGAAGCGTTCCTCGCTGCGCCGCAGCGCCTGCGTGCGCACGATATCGTCGGTGACGTCGCGCGCGATGCAGAGGATGGCGCCGGGTCCGCCGGCGGGATCGGCGACGGGCGTCGCGCGCACGGAGATCCAGCGCTCGCTGCCGTCCTTGCGGCGGTAGCGGACGTTGAGGCCGGGCGCGCTCTCGCCGCGCCGGAGCCGCTCGAGGACGCCGAGCAGCATCTCGTAGTCGTCGGGCGGGAAGAACGTCGTGTTCGGGAGCGCCTTCAGCTCGGCGAATGTGTAGCCCGACTGCTCAAGCGTCGCGGGATTGACGGCGACGAAGTGCCCTTCGCGATCGAAGGTGACGATCATGTCGGGCGCGTCGCGCACGAGCTGCTCGAACCGCGACTCGGCGGCCTCGGTGCGCCGCACGAGGCGCAACCAGAGGATCGTCGAGACGACGAGAAGCGCCGCGGAGAGGAACGCGAGAAGGGCGATCAACATGAGACCGCCCAAAGCTACGTCGTCGGGATGCGGTCCACCACGCGGATGTGTGCTGCGTCACGGGGAATGACGAGAGGGAAGTCGGACCTGTGGATCGGGAGGAGGTCAGACCTCCATCGGCGATCGCGTCCGGCTTCCCTCTCATCAAGGGATACGGGTTCTACTGCAACTGCAGCTGCATACCACAGAGGCACAGAGGGCACCGAGAACTGCGGAGAACTACAACTGCTTTGCGGCTGTTCAACGCCGAGTCGCCGAGGTCGCCGAGGACTGCTCTTGGAGGAGTTGTTACTGCTACCTGCCACCTGCCCTCTGCTACCTGCGTTTGTAGTCACCTGCCCTCTGCTACCTGCGTTTGTAGTCACCTGCCCTCTGCCACCTGCAGTCTCCTATTGCCCCTTCCGCGCCGTCTCCGACGCCACGATCGCCACCTCGATCCGCCTGTTCTGCTGCCTCCCAGCTGCCGTGTCGTTCGACGCGATTGGGTCTTGTTCGCCGCGCCCTGACGTCTTCAGTCGCGTCGCTCGAACGCCTTGCGCGACGAGATAGTTCGCGGCGGAGTTCGCGCGGCGGAGCGAGAGATCCTGATTGTGGTCATCCGAGCCCGTCGCGTCGGTGTGGCCGACGATGAGCGCGTCGGTCTCGGGATACTTCCGCAGACTCTCGGCGAGGTTTCGCAGGTTCGACGCGGCCTCGGGACGCACGACGTCGGAATCGATGTCGTAGAGCAGTCCCGTCTCGAACGTGACTTGGATGCCTTCGCCGACGCGTTCGACCTTGGCGCCGGGGATCTGCTGCTGGATCTCCTTCGCCTGCTGGTCCATCTGATGCCCGATGATCGCGCCGGCCGCGCCGCCGACGACGGCGCCGAGCAACGCGCCGCGCGCGGTACTCTTGCCGGAGCGATCGGCGATGACGCCGCCGACCGCCGCACCGGCGGCCGCGCCGGCGACGGTCCCCCGCTCCTTGTTCGTCCATCCCGCGCAAGTCGTCGTGCCGAGCGCGAGCGCGCCGGTCGCGACGAGCGCGGTGAGGCGACGGGAGAGTGACCTGCGCATCGTGCGCCTCACGCCTTCTTCGCCGGGGCCATCAGCATGACGCCGCCGATGACGACGCCGAGCACACCGGCCCAGAGCGGGATGTTGACGCGTTCCTTGTCCTCGACCTCGATCTCGAGCGGCCCGATGCTCGCGGCGGTCTCGTCCTTGGTGTAGGTGAAGCCGCCGTAGACGAGGGCGAGGATGCCGCCGATGAGGAGGATGAGGGCGAGGATCTTGGTTCCTGCCATGGAAGGCTCCTATCCTGCTGGATGTGAGAGGAGAGATGGGGGATGTGAGTCATGCGGGATGCGGAGCGTGAGAGCACCTTCCTCTCCCATCTCCCATCTCACGTCTCACATCTCAGACTGGATTCCGTCCCTGAATGACCCGCACCAGGATGACGATGATCGCGATGACGAGCAGGATGTGGATCAACCCGCCCATCGTGTAGGACGTGACCAGGCCGAGGGCCCAGAGCACGATCAGGATGACGACGATGGTCATGAGCATGGCGCGTGTTCCTTCGTCCGCGTCATGCGGACGTGCTGGAGGTCAGGGACCGTCGGTCGCGAGGTGCGGCGAGGCGGTCGTGGTGTCACGTGGTGCATGAGGCGTGCCGCGACTCACGGGTATTGCAGGAAGCGATAGAGGCCGTAGAGCAGCACCACCGCGCCGGCGACGGAGATGATCGTGCCGGCCTCATCATCGACGATCGCGCCGACGATCAACCCGCCCGCGCCGACGAGCATGAGTGCGACCGGCCGCGAGCGATTCGGCCGCGTGTCCTGGATCTCCATCGGCCCGGTCGCGAGCGGCCGCACGCCGATCGTCGCCGCATCGAGCGTCGGACCACTCGGTGCGATCGCGTCGGCGGTCGCGGACGGCGACGCAGCCTGCGCGCGTGCGTCGACGACGGAGAATGAGAGCAGAGCAAGAGCGACTGCGAGCGCGCGAGGGGCAGACATATGCGGAACTCCGGTGGGGGATGACTCCCGCCTCTACACCGGAGCGCGGATTTCGTCATGCGGCGTCGACGCCGCACGCATGGCGCCAACCCACCCCCCTCATTGACCCGTTGTGGTGCGCGCGATACGATTCGGACCATGCGCGACCGCCGCCTCAACGCCTCGTATGGCTACGCCTACCACTACGTCACCCGGGCCCCGGGTGGTGGCCGTCGGCGTGCGCGCGCAGTGAGTTAAGCGACCAGCGACCGATCCCCCCCGAGCGGCCCGTGGATGACCACGGGCCGCTTTTTCTTTTTCCCCCAGCGGAGACGGAGATGCAGATCATCGAGCAGCGGTACGACGCGTACACCGACGAGGACCATGACGTCTGGCGGACGCTTTACGCGCGGCGCGTCGGCGCGCTCGAGAAGACCGCGAGCCAGGTCTTCCTCGACGGCATGGCGCGCATCGGGCTCGACGAGCGTCGCGTCCCCGACCTCGCCGACGTGAACCGCCGACTCGGCGCCTCCACGCGTTGGGCGGCCGTCGGCGTCGGCGGCTTCATCCCCGCGCGACAGTTCTTCACCTCACTCGCCCAGCGCCGCTTCCCGACGACGCTCATCGTCCGACCCCGCGCGCAGCTCGATTACCTCCCCGAGCCCGACATCTTCCACGATGTGTTCGGCCACGTGCCGCTGCACGCCGATCCCGTCTTCGCCGACTTCCTCCAGCGCTTCGGCGCCCTCGCCGCCGCCGCACGAACGGAGGAAGAGACGACCCAGATGGCTCGGCTCTTCTGGTTCACCGTCGAGTTCGGGCTGATCCAGGAGCGAGGCCAGACGAAGATCTATGGGAGTGGGTTGATCTCATCCCATGGGGATGCAGCGAATGCCTTGGGGCCTTCGTGTACTCGGCGGCCGTTTGACATCGATGCGGTCATCTCGCAGCCGTTCGAGATCGATAAGCTGCAGGAGACGCTGTTTGTCGTGGAGGAGTTTCGTCAGTTGTTCGAGGCGGTCGAGATTCTCGCGTCGCGACGGATTGCGGCTGCGTGATGCTTGATGCGTGGGTGGTGCTGAAGGAGAGATGAAGGAAGGGGCCCGGCGACACGAGTCGCGGGGAATGATGCTGGGTGCTTGGTGCGAGGTCCCGCATTCTCCCTCGCACCCTGCACATCTCGTCATTCCCCGCGACTCGCGTCGCCGGGCGTCTTCCTTGATCCCTCTTCTCGCTTCTCTACCACGGCTTCGTGCACTCCATGCCCCCGCAACGCAGTCACCGTCACGCGCGCCTCCTCGAACTCAACGACATCCCCCACCTTCGGCGGCCTCCCGAGCAACGCCAGCACCAACCCCGAGATCGTCTCCACGTCCGGATGCTCGAGCACGACGCCGAGCGCATCGCCCGCGTCGCTGACGCGGACGGTCCCCGCCACGGTGAGCGATCCATCCTCCCGCTTGCGGACCTCCGGCGCCGAGGCCGCGTCTTCGGTGAGTTCGCCGACGACTTCCTCCAGGAGATCCTCGAGCGTGATGATCCCCGCGGTGCCGCCATGCTCGTCCATCACGACGACGAGCTGCGAGCGTTGCGCGCGCATCGTCGCGAGGACCTCCTCGGTGTGCGCCGACTCCGGCACGAACGGCACCGGCCGCACCGGGAGCGTTTTCACCGTCGCCCCCTCGGCGAGGCCACCGAGGAGATCCTTCACGTGCAGCATGCCGACGATGTGGTCGAGATCGCCATCGACGACGGGATACCGCGAGTGCGGCGACTTCTGGAGTTTGGCGCGCACGTCGGCGCCGGTGTCATCGAGCTAGAGCGGCACGACGCGCACGCGTGGCACCATCACCTGCCCCGCCGTCAGCTCGCTGAACTCGAGGAGTTCCTGCACCATCGTGGCCGACGCGCGCCGCAGCATGCCGCCGGCCTGGCTCTCGCGCACGATGTACGCGAGTTCGTCGGGCGTCCGCACGCTCTCGGCCGCCCCGACCTGTCGCCGCACGCCCATCAGCCTGAGCGTGCCGTTGCCGAGCCCGTTGAGCAGCACGACCAAGGGATAGAAGACGAACTGGATCAGTCGCATCACCGGCGCGATCCACAGCACGGTGCGGTCGGCGCGCGAAAGGGCGAGCGACTTCGGCACCATCTCGCCGACGACGATATGGAAGTACGTCAGGAACGCGATCGCGGTGATGCTACCGAGCGTGTGCGCGGCGATCCAGCGACCCCAACCCCAGTGCTCGAACTGCTCGGCCAACCACTCGGCGAGCAGGTGCTCGCCGTACATGCCGAGCCCGAGACTCGCGAGCGTGATGCCGAGCTGCGCCGTCGCGATGAAGCGATCCTGCTCACGCGCATCGTCGAGGATGCGCTTCACGAGGCGCGCCCACCGATTGCCCCCATGCGCGAGCCGATTGATCGTCGCGCGCGGCGCGCCGACGATCGCGAACTCCGCCGCGACGAAGAGCCCGTTCAGCAGGATCAGCACCGTGACGATGATCGTCGGCATGATTGCGTGCGAGAGCGACGTCATCGGTCGTCGTCCTCCCGCTTCGGCATCGGCGTGACAAGCAGCGACTCGACGACGCGCCCGCGCATCTTCTCGACCTCGATCCTCACGCCATCGACATCGAGCTTGTCACCGGCGACGGGGAGTCGGCCGAGCTTCTCCATGAGGAAGCCGGCGACGGTGTAGGAGTCTGCCTCCCACAACACGCCGACCCAGGGCGCGGCGAGATCGAGACGCACGGTGCCAGGGAGCCGCACGCGGCCGTCGGACAGACGCTGCGGCAGCACGTCGCCGAGCTTGAACTCGTCGGCGGTCTCGCCGAGCAGCTCGTCGAGCATGTCGCCGACGGTGATGAGTCCCGCCGTGCCGCCGAACTCGTCGGCGACGATCGCCATCGCGCGCCGTTCGACGCGCAGCCGCTCGAGCAGGCGATCGGCGGTCATCGACTCGGGGACGACAAGCACCGGCCTCAAGAGATCGCGGATCGGGATGCGCGGCGTCGTCACGCCGGTGCCGACGAGTCGCGCGGCGACGTCACGCACATGGAGCACGCCGAGCACTTGGTCGAGCGTGTCGTCGTAGACGGGAAGCCGCGAGTAGGGCGTCTTGCGGAGCAGCTCCATGACCTCGGCGCCGGTTGCGTCGACCGGCACGCCGACGATGCGCAGGCGCGGAACCATCAACTCGCCGACGGTGCGCAGCGAGAGGCGCAGCGCTTGGCGGAGTCGCGCCGACTCGGCGGGTTCGAGTTGGCCGCCTTCGCGCGACTCGGCGATGAGGTACTCGATCTCGGCCGGCGAGTGGATGTGGCGATGCCCCGACGCCTTCTGCCCGACGAGCTTCAGGAGGAAGATCCCGCTGCCGTTCAGGACGTCGATGAGCCATCGCATGACGCGCGTCGACCATGCCATCGGGATGACGGTCCATCGCGCCATTTGCGTCGGGAACTGGAGCGCGAGCGACTTTGGCACGAGCTCGCCGAAGACCATCGCGAGGACGGTCAGGCCGATGAGGACGGTAATCGACGCGACGCTCATCGCCGTGGCCGGTTCCAGCCCGAACCAGCGCTGCACGACCGGCGCGAGGTCGCGGCCGAGGGTCGCTTGGCCGTAGGCGCCGAGGATGAGGCTCGAGAGCGTGATGCCGACCTGGGAGGCGGCGATGTACCGGTCGAGCTTCGCGCCGTCCATGATGACGGGCAGGAGCCGCTGGGCGAGGCGGTCCCCTTCCTCGGCGCGTTGCTGGAGGCGGCTTCGTCTGACACTGACCGCGGCGAACTCCGCGGCGACGTAGAGCGCGGTGATGAGGATCAGTGCGACGATGACAGCCGCGACGATCGGACTCATACACTCCGGGGTGGGCGAGAAAAAGGGTCCCCGAGGCGCTTGGCCACGGGGACCCTCCGGGTGGCACGACACCGCACCAACCGACAATTCAAGGAGAGCGGGCGATGGGACTCGAACCCACGACGTCCAGCTTGGGAAGCTGGCATTCTACCAACTGAATTACGCCCGCGTACCGTATCGGAGTATATCTCGCATCCCGTGGGGCGGCAAGACGATGGATGAGCGATCGGGAAGCTGCCCGGCGACACGAGTCGCGGGGAATGACGAGAGGCGCTAAGTGCGTGAGATGTACAACGATACCAGACTGTCGTCAGCCGCTCACATCGTGCACCTTGGACCACTCTCCGCGACTCGGATCGTAGGGCAGCTCCCACTTCCCTGACCCTCGCAGCTATGGATGCGATCGACGTGATCGGCAAGATCCAGAACGGCATGAACGTCTTCGTCCACGGCGCCGCCGCGACCCCCGTGCCGCTGCTCGAGGCGCTCGCTGCGCGCACCGACCTGCGCGGGGTCACGCTCTACCATTTGCACCTTGAGGGGCCGGCGCCGTGGACCGCGCCGGGCATGGGGGATCGCATCCGGTCGGTGTCGTTGTTCAACGGGCCGACGATGCGCGAGCCGGTGGAGGCGGGGCGGGCGGATTTCGTGCCGATCTTCCTCTCCGACGTCCCCGGGCTGTTCACGAGCGGCGCGGTGCGCCTCGACGCCGCGATCGTGCAGCTCTCGCCGCCGGACCGACACGGCTACTGCTCGCTTGGCACGTCGGTCGACGCGGCACGCGCGGCCGTCGACGCGGCCGGCATCGTGCTCGCCGAGATCAACGCGCAGATGCCCCGCACGCACGGCGACACGACGGTGCCGCTGAGCGCGGTGACCGCGCACATCCGCACCGACCGCGCGCTTCACGAACGCGCGCCGGCACCGGAGACGCCGGCGATCGCGAAGATCGGCGAGCACGTCGCCGCGTTGATCGAGGACGGCTCGACGCTGCAGATGGG
>CAYSAR010000065.1:0-10291 GCA_964428985.1 uncultured Gemmatimonadaceae bacterium
GGACGACCGATCCCCTCGAGGTTGTTCAGCATGAACAGCGGCGAATCGTTGAAGCGGAAGTTCTTTATCGAACGTGCAATCCGGCCGTTCTCGATCAGGAACGTCCCGTCGCGCGTGAGGCCGGTGTAGACGAGCGTGCGCGGATCGACCGAGCGGATGTACCACAAGTGCGTCACGAGGATCCCGCGCTCGGTGCTCGCGATCATCTCCTCGATCGAGCTGGTGCCGCCCTCCATGCGCAGCGTGCCGCCGGTGCTCGCGGGCTCCTTGCCGGTGCGCTGCGCCCAGTAGCGGTCGTAGGCGAGGTTCTTCACGACACCGTTCTCGATCCACGTCACCTTCCGCGTCGGCATGCCATCGCCGCCGAAGGGATTCGCCGGGACGCGGGGGTCGAGCGGGTCGGAGACGATGGTCACCCGCTCGTCTACGACCTTCTCCCCGATCTTGTTTCCGCCACCCGGCTTCGCGAAGAACGAGCGGCCCTCATCGGCGCTGCGCGCGTTGAGCGAGCCACCGATGAGCTGCACGAGGTTCGCGACGGCGGTCGGCTCGAGCACGACGGTGTAACGGCCGGGCTCGATGCCGACCGGGTTCACCGAGCGGCGCGCCTTCTCGACCGCGCGTTCGGCCAGCACCGTCGGGTCGATGCGGCGGAAGTCGTTGTCGCTCGCGCCGGCCCAGCCGGAGCCGGTGCCGTCGGGCGTGCGCACGGTCGTCGTGAACGCGACGCCGGTGCTGCGCGCGTAGCCGAAGAGGCCCTTGTTGTTCGCGACGGCGAACGACCCGGCCTGCGCCATGAGGAAGCCGGTGGAGACGAGGCCGGCGGCGCGCGCCCGGTCGGTCACGGCGCGCACGGCGTCGGCGCGGGCCTCGGGCTCGAGCGACGCCGTCGCGTCGCTCCAGACGATGGAGTCGCCATAGCGCTGCGGGCCGAGCTCGGGCATCAGCTCGGGGTCATCGGGCGCGAGCCGCGCGATCTGCTCCGACTTCTCGACCGCCGCCTTGAGCGACGCGTCGTCGAGCCGGTTGACCGACACGTTCGCGACCTTCTTGCCGATGACCGACCGGATGTTCACCGACGCGTTGTACTCGTCGCCGGCGGTCGAGACCTGGTTCACCGCGAAGCGCGTGTTCTGCACCATGCCGCTGTTGACGCTGACACGGCACTCGTCGGCCGTGGAGAACGAGAGGACCTTCTTCGTGATCGCCTCGCTCTCCTCGCGGGAGAGGTGACGGGCGATGTCGCGGAGGGAGCGCGGGGCCATTACGCGGTCCTCCCGGTGTTGATGACGTTGATCTGCCTGTGGCGCGTCGGGACGCAGCCGTGGCTCACCGCGTTCGACTGCGAGGGTTGCCCCTTGCCATCGCCGAAGGCGCCGCCGAGTTCGTAGCTGCGCGGGCCGCCGATCATGTCCATCGCGTTCCAGAAGAGCGGCGTCTGCATCTGATAGGCCACGTCCTTGAGCATGCCGGTGATCTTGCCGCCCTTCACCTCATAGAAGAGCTGGCCGCCGAACTGGGCGTTGTAGCGCTGTTGGTCGATCGAGAACGACCCATCGCCGATGATCGCGATGCCGTTGTCGGTCGCGGCGATGAGGTCCTCCCACGTCGTGTCCTGCGTGCCGGGCATGAGATTCACGTTCGGCATGCGCTGGAACTGGACGTCGGCCCAGGTCTGCGCATACGAGCAGCCGTGCGAGCGCGTCGGCATCCCCTGCTGCTTGTACCACCAGTCGAGCCACATCGCCTGCTCGCGGGTCGTCTGGTAGTCGACGAACATGCCGTCCTTCACGATGAAGAAGTCCTCGGGCGCGACACCCTCATCGTCCCAGCCACAGGCCGAGAGCGAGCCCGGCGCGGATCGGTCGGCCTTGATGTTCATGAAGTCCGGACCGTAGCGGAACTTGCCGAGCTTGTCCTCCGGCGGCGCGAGGAAGCTCGTGCCGGCGTAGTTCGCCTCGAAGCCGTACGCGCGGTCGAGCTCGGTGGGGTGCGCGATCGACTCGTGGATCGTGAGCCAGAGGTGCGTCGGGTGCAGGATGAGGTCGTAGCGCCCGACCTCGACCGGCTTCGCCGACAGCTTCTCGCGCGCCTCCTCGGCCCAGCGCGGCGCGTGCCGCTTGAGGTCGCTGTCGAGGACGTGCTCGTAGCCGAGCCCGCGGGGCTGGATGTCGGTCGACTGGCGGCTCTGGAAGTCGCGGTTGTCGGGCGAGACCATCGTGATCGTCATGTTCGGCTGCGCCCGGAAGATCACCTGCTGCGTGACGGTGCCGACCGTGGACGCGAACGTCTTCTCATCCTTGAGGAAGAACATGCTCGAGTTCACGAACCGCGCGCCGGCGCCGATCGCGGCCGCGTTCGCCTCGAGGAGGTACGCGACCTTGTCCTCGATCGCCACGGTGAACGGGTCGATGCGCGCCGGGCTCCGCCATTGGCCGTTCGGGACGGGCGGGTGGTGGATCGGCGCGAGCTCGACCGGCTTGACCATCGCCGCCTTGTTCGCGCGGGCCTGGGCGACGGCCTGTCGCGCGACGCGCACGACCTCGTCGGTCGTGAGGTCGCTCGAGGCGGCGAACCCCCACGCGCCATCGACGAGCACGCGCACGCCGAAGCCGAACGTCTCGTTGTCGCCGATGTTCGTGACGCGGCGCTCGCGCGTGCCGAGGTTCTGCGAGCGCGCGCTCGAGATGCGCGCGTCGGCGTACTGCGCGCCGGCCGACTTCGCGGCGTCGATGGCGCGCAACGCGAGTTCGCGGTGCGAGGCCTGGACGTAGCTGTCGACGGAGGATGGGGCGTTGGGCGCGGCGTGGGCCGGCCGCGCGACGGCGGAGTTCGCGAGGCCGGCGGCGGCCGCAGCGGCGGCGCTGGCCTGCAGGAACTCGCGGCGGGTGCTCTTCTCAGTCACTGATCCCTCGGGTGGAGGCGATGCGACGACGGGCGACAGGGCCGCCGGTTCCGCAGCGGCCGTTCCCGCGCGAATATACACATGGGCACGGGAAAGCCCAGCGAACCCGGTGAGCGTCGCGTTAACCTCGATACGCGGCACCGGGGCGCGACTGTTGAGACACGATGCGCGCGCGGAACGTTTCGCCGGACCACTACGTTCGCCGCGCGGCGACCATCCAGGAGCCGCCGAGCCGATGCCCACGCTGACGATCGATGGACGGGAGTGCACGGTCGCCGCCGGCGCGACGATCCTCGACGCCGCGCGCGCGGCCGCGATCGACGTGCCGACGCTCTGCTGGTATCCGAAGCTCCCGATCGTCGGGAACTGCCGCATCTGCCTCGTCTCGGTCGAGGGCCAGGCGAAGCTCCTCCCGGCCTGCGCGACGCCCGCCGCCGACGGCATGGTCGTCCACACCGAGTCGCAGGCGCCGGTGAAGAACCGCCAGGCGGTGCTCTCGATGCTCCTCGAGCGCTATCCGGTCGAGCAGGTCGATCTCTCGGCCCCAGACACGGAGTTCGAGGAGCTGCTCGCGCGCTACGAGGTGCCGCTCACGCGCTCCGGCGACATGCCGCTGCGCACCGGCGACGAGCGCACGACCGACCATATCATCACGCACGACATGAGCACCTGCATCCTCTGCACGCGCTGCGTCCGCGCGTGCGAGGACATCCAGGTGGTCGGTGTGCTCGAGATGGCGCATCGCGGCGGGCACGCCGAGATCGTCGTCGGCGCCGACGGCAATCCGGAACACGCGGGGTGCACGTGGTGCGGCGAGTGCGTGCGCGTCTGCCCCACCGGCGCGATCCACGACATCCTGCCGATGGCGAAGCTCAAGGCGGGCACGATGGAGCGGCCGGCGACGCACGTCCGCTCGGTCTGCCCCTACTGCGCCGTCGGCTGCCAGCTCGACCTCGAGGTGCGCGACGGCCAGGTCACGCGCGTGATCTCGCCCTGGATCGAGGAGGAGACGCCGAACCAGGGCTCGACGTGCGTGAAGGGGCGCTTCGGGACGGACTTCATCCTGCATCGCGACCGGCTCACGACGCCGCTGATCCGGCACGGGTGGGTGCGCGGCGGCGATGGCCAGTGGCGCTTCGACCCGAACGATCCGGTCGCCGCGCGCTTCCCGCGCCGCGGCGGACCGTGGGAGACGGTGGAGGAGGAAGGGCGCGCGCGGAAGGATCGTCGCCCGCGCACGAACCCGCTGCGCCGCATGGATTCGGGCGCCGACGCGGCGCTCGGCGACCCGCGCGACCGGGTCGCGACGCCGCGAGAGTGGCTCGAGCCGTTCCGCGAGGCGACGTGGGAGGAGGCGATGGAGCTCACGGCGCAGCAGCTCGCGCGTATCCGTGACACGCATGGCCCCGACGCGCTCGCGACGTTCCAGTCGGCGAAGTGCTCGAACGAGGAGAACTACGTCCTCCAGAAGCTCTTCCGCGCCGGCATCGGCACGAACAACGTCGACCACTGCACGCGGCTCTGCCACGCGTCGTCGGTGAGCGCGATGCAACGCGCGATGAACACCTCGGCGGCGTCGGGCTCGATGCGCGAGGTCGAGCATGAATCGGACGTGATCTTCATCCTCGGCGCGAACACGACCGAGAGCCATCCCGTGTTCGGCGCGGCGATCAAGCGCGCGCTCAAGCGCGGCGCGAAGCTCATGGTCGCCGACCCGCGGCGCATCGAGCTGGCCGGCAAGGCGCACGTCCATCTCCAGATGCTGCCGGGCACCGACGTCGCGCTGCTCAACGCGATGCTGCACCACATCCTCGAACAGGGGCTCGAGGACAAGGCGTTCATCGCGGCGCGGACGACCGGCTTCGAGGAGGTGCGGAAGGCGGTCCAGCCCTACACGCCCGAGGTGGCCGAGTCGATCACCGGCGTGAAGGCGGAGACGATCCGCGCGGCGGCGGAGCTTTACGCGCGAGGGCCCAAGACGGCGACGCTCTGGGCGATGGGGCTCACGCAGCACCACACCGGCACCGACATCGTCACGTCGCTGCTCAACCTGCTGCTCGCCTGCGGGATGATCGGTCGTTGGGGCGCGCCGATGATCCCGATCCGCGGACAGAACAACGTACAGGGCGCGAGCGACATGGGCGCGATCCCGTTCGCGTTCACCGACTACCGTCGCGTCGACGATCCGGCGGTCGCGGCGGAGTACGCGGCGGCGTGGGGCGTCGATGTCGCGAAGCTCTCGCCGAAGGCGGGGCGCAAGGTCACGGAGATCGTCGGCGCCGACTCGCCGGTGCGCGGACTCTACATCATGGGCGAGAACCCGATCATCTCCGATCCCGACGTCGCGCACGCCGAGGACTGGTTCCTCGACCTGGAGTTCCTCGCGGTGCAGGACCTGTTCCTGACCGAGAGCGCGCGCTGCGCCGATGTCGTGTTGCCGGGCTCGTCGTTCGCCGAGAAGGACGGGACGTTCGTGAACACCGAGCGGCGCATCCAGCTCTCGCGGAAGGCGGTGGAGCCGCCGGGCCAGGCGCGCGTCGACCTCGACATCGTGATCGACCTGTCGCGCCGGCTTGGCGTGCCGACGCCGTACGCGAACGCGGCCGAGGTGTTCGATGAGATCGCGCGCGTGACGCCGAGCTGGCGCGGCGTGTCGCACGCGCGTCTCGCCGAACGCACCGGCGGCCTGCAGTACCCGGTGCCGGACCCGTCGCACGACGGCACCGACTTCCTCTTCGACGACCGCTTCCCGACCGCCGACGGTCGCGCGCGCATGGTCGCCGTCGAGTACATGCCACCCGCCGAGCTGCCCGATGCCGAGTTCCCGTTCTTCATGAACACGGGTCGGCAGATGTACCACTGGCACACCGGCACGATGACGCGCCGGTCGACCGCGCTCGACGCGCGCGAGAGCACGGCGACGGTCGAGCTCAACCCGGCCGACGCGGCGGAGCTCGGCGTGAAGGATGGCGACGAGGTCTCGATCACGTCGCGACGCAACACGATCCGCATCGCCGTGCGCCTCTCGTCACGCGTCGCGCGGAGGCAGGTGTTCATCCCGATGCACTACCGCGAGGCGGCGGCGAACCTGCTGACGAACCCGGCGCTCGATCCCTACGCGGGGATCCCGGAGTTCAAGGTGTGCGCGGTGCGCGTCGAGGCCCTCAAGCCGTCAGGCGTTCCGGCGTAGCCGCGGTCGCCTGATCGACGGCAGGGAAGAAGACGCGGAACGTCGTCCCCACGCCGACGCGGCTCTCGACGCCGATGTGTCCACCGGCCTGGTGCACGATGCCGTAGACCGTGGGCAGGCCGAGGCCGGTGCCCTCCCCGAGCGGCTTCGTCGTGAAGAAGGGCTCGAAGATGCGCGCCTGCACCTCGGGGCTCATGCCATGGCCGGCATCGCGTACGACGAGCGCCACGCCGGCCATGCCCTCGCGCCGTTCGTTGAGGAGCTCGATGCGCAGCGACCCGGCACCGGCCATCGCGTCGCGCGCATTGATCGCGAGGTTCATGACGACCTGCTCGAACTGCGTCGGGTCGATCCGTACGCGATGGAGCCGCGGCGCGGCGTGCACGAGCAGGACGATGTCCTTGCCGAGCAGCGGCGCGAGGAGGCGACTGAAGCCCTCGACGAGCTCGCCGGGATCGATGACGCGCGGCTCGATGTGCTGGCGGCGCGCGAACGCGAGGAGCTGCTGCGTCAGGTCGCCGGCGCGCGCGGCGGCACGCTCGATCTCGGAGAGGTCGGCACGGCGCGGGTCGTTGGCGTCGAGCGTGCCGGCGATCAACGACGCGTACCCGGTGACGGCGGTCATCAGGTTGTTGAAGTCGTGCGCGACACCGCCAGCGAGGCGGCCGATCCCCTCGAGGCGACGCGCCTCCGACTCCTCGCGCTCGCGCTGGCGCTGCGCGGTCACGCTGCGCACGACCTGCGACGCGCCGAGGATCACGCCGTCGTCGCCGCGGACCGGGGAGTACGTGATCTCGAACTCCTCGCTCGACTGGCCGGGAAGCCCGTAGTCGGCGACGTGCACCACGTGGTCGCCGGCCAGCGCGCGGCGCCAACGCGCGATGCTCGCGTCGCGGTTGGCCGGCATCGCGGCGAGCGCGTCGATCATCGTGTCGCCCGGCGCGACGGTGATGCCGTAGAGGCGGCGCCAGGCGTTCACCCACGCCGGGTTCACGGCGACGATCACGAGGTTCACGTCGACGGCGGCGATGAGGTCGCCGGCGCCCTCGATGATCGCGCGGAGCTGCGCATGCGCCGCCTCGGCCCGCCGTTCCTCGGCCTCGCGCTGGGCGAGGGCGACGGCGAAGAGCGTCACCGACCCGATCGCCGTCGCGAGGAAGTAGCTCGCGACTTGGAGGCGCTCATGCAGCGCGTCGCCGAACGCCATGTAGGCGCCGGTGCCGGCGGCGGTCGCGCCGAACGTCACGCCGACGAGCAGCAACGACGTGACGGCATGGCCGAGGAGGCCGAAGCGGAGCGCGCCCCAGACGAGGAACGGCAGCGAGGTCAGCACATGGGGCATGCGCTCGAGCCCAAGGCCGAGCGTGCCGCCGCCGAAGACGTCGAGCAGCACCGCCGAGAACGACGTCAGCAGTAGCACGACCTCGAGTCGGCGCCAGGGCAGCGCACGACGCTCGCCGCGCTTCGCCGGCTCGGTGATGCCGAGGACAATCGGCACGACGACCGCACAGGACGAGCTCGCGGCGAGCCACCAGGTCGCGAGCGCGTGGTCGTTCGCGACGCCCTTCGCGACGGTGTTCGCGACGAGCGTGCCGAGCGCGGCGATCGGCGCGATGCCGACGACGATCGCGATGAACAGGCGCACGAGCGCCGCAACCGACGCGAGTGGGCGCTCCTTCGTGAGGCGCTCGTAGACGATGATGACGAGCAGCGACTGGGCGAGGACCATCGCGGTGGCGCCAGCGACACGCGCGGGGTCGCCGCCGGCGAGCAGCGTCGCGACGACGAGCACCGGGCCGAGCAGGCCGACGAGCAGGGCGCGCCGGTCGTTCGGCGCGGCGAGCAGCATCGCGAGCACGAGACCGTGCGCCGGTCGCGGCATCACCGAGCCGACGGTGTGCCCGAGGATCGGCGCGGTCGCCCACGTGAGCACGCCGAGCGCCGCGACCGCCAAGAGGGCGGGCGCGGCCGGCCAGCGGCCGGTCACGTCGTGATGCGTCGTCGTCGAGTGGATCGCCGGGCCCTCAGGTGCGTCGCGGACGAGTCTCCCCCTTTCATCGAGGGGGAGCCCCTGCGACGTTTCAGTGCTGCCGAACGCCTGCCTTTCCATCGTCCCCGCTCGCGGGGAGTATCGGCATCCGCTCCCAGAATCGTGAGTATCCGGTGCGCGCACTGGTGAAGGAATCCCCCGCCGCGGGGTTCGTGCTGAAGGACGTCCCCGTCCCATCGATCCGTGACGACGAAGTGCTCATCCGCGTGCAGCGGGCGGGCGTGTGCGGGACCGACGTCCACATCCATGAGTGGGACGCCTGGGCGCAGGGCCGCTGCCGCCCGCCGTTCACCGTCGGCCACGAGTTCTCCGGCATCGTCGAGCGGGTCGGCGGCCTCGTGACCGACGTGCGCGCCGGCGAGCGCGTGACGGCCGAGGGCCACATCGTGTGCGGGACCTGCCACCTCTGCCGCACGGGGAACGCACACGTCTGCCCGAACACGAGGATCATCGGCGTCGATCGCGACGGCGCGTTCGCGGACTACATCGCGATGCCGGCGACGAACGTCTGGAAGCTCGACGACGACGTGAGCTTCGAGATCGGCGGCATCCATGACCCGATGGGGAACGCGTTCCACACGGCGCTGCACGGCACCGAGTTGCCGGGGGCGACGGTGCTCGTGACCGGCTGCGGGCCGATCGGCATCTTCGCGGTGGGGATCGCGAAGGCGGCGGGAGCGTCGCACATCGTCGCGAGTGACGTGAACCCGAAGCGGCTCGCGCTCGCGACGCGCATGGGCGCGCACAGCGCGGTGCACCCGAAGGACGCCGACGATGCGGTGCGCGCGGCGACGCACGGGCTCGGCGTCGATGTCGTGCTCGAGATGAGCGGCGTGCCGGCGGCGATCCACCAGGCGTTCAAGCTCGTGCGCGTCGGGGGGCGCGTGCAGATGCTCGGCATCCCGGCGAAGCCGATGGACGTCGACTTCGCGACCGAGGTGATCTTCAAGGGGATCACGGTCTACGGCGTGGTGGGGCGGCGCATGTACGACACGTGGATCCAGATGACGCAGTTCCTGCGCGCGAAGCAGTTCGACCCGACGCCGGTGATCACGCACCGATTCCCGCTGGAGCGGCATGCCGAGGCGATCGCGGTGATCAAGTCGGGGGAGGCGGGGAAGGTGGTGTTCGAGATGTGAGAGGGGAGATGGGAGGTTCAACAGCAACAGCAACGGCAACGGCAACGGCCAAAGCACACCGCCGAGGCGCCGAGGGCGCCGAGGATTCCAGCCCGTGCATGCTCCCAGCGATATATCGTCCCGTATCCGAATCAGATGAACAAGAACTTCGTCGATACCCTCCAAGCCGGCCTCGATGACCTCAAGGCCAAGGGCACCCTCAAGGTCCTGAACCACCTCGACTCGCCACAGTCGGCGCGGGTCAGGATGGAAGGGCGCGGCGAGGTGCTCATCCTCAGCTCCAACAACTATCTCGGCCTCTGCGACGAACCGTCGATCATCGACGCGGGGATCGAGGGGCTCAGGAAGTTCGGCGCCGGCACCGGGAGCGTGCGCTTCATCTGCGGCACGTTCACCGTGCACCGCGCGCTCGAGGAGGCGATCGCGCGCTTCGTCGGCACGGCGGCGTCGATGTCGTACGTCTCGGCGTGGAACGCGAACGAGGGCCTCACCGCGACGATCGTCGAGGAGGGCGACTTCGTCATCTCCGACGCGCTGAATCATGCGTCGATCATCGACTCGATCCGCCTCGCGAAGGCGATCACGAAGTGCACGACGGCCGTCTACAAGCACGCCGACATGGACGATCTCGTGGAGAAGCTCAAGGCGAACAGGGGTGCGCGGCGGAAGCTCATCTGGACCGACGGCGTCTTCTCGATGGAAGGGAGCATCGCGAAGCTCCCGCAGATCCTCCAGGTCGCGCGCGACCACGACGCGATCGTGATCATGGACGACTCGCACGCGACCGGCGTGCTCGGTGAGAAGGGGCGCGGCACCGCCGAGCACTTCGGCGTGCTCGGCGAGGTCGACATCATCACGTCGACGTTGGGGAAGGCGCTCGGCGGCGCGGCCGGCGGGTTCGTGGCGGGTCCCGCGGCGCTCACCGACACGCTGACGCAGCGGTCGCGCCCGCAGCTCTTCTCCAACGCGCTGCCCGTCACCGTCGCCTGCAGCGCCAACAAGGCGAT
>CAYSAR010000066.1:0-10274 GCA_964428985.1 uncultured Gemmatimonadaceae bacterium
CGGTCGGCACGCCGCAGAGTGCGTAGCTTCCCGCGGCATCGGTCGTGTCGACGGTCGCGACATTCTGCCGCACGATCCCACCGCGCCCGATCGCCGTCTCCTGCCACTCGGCGAGCACGAGCACCGAATCCTGCGGCATGCCGTCCGGCGCGCGAATCTCGCCAAGCAGCACTCCCTGACCTTCGTCGAGCGTCGTGCCACAGAGCGCGCGCTGGAACGTCGCCCGACTCGGCGTCGCGAGCACGATCGTCGCCGCATCGAGCGACGCGCGCAGCGGTGGCAGCCCGAGCGAATCGAGCCAGGGCGCCCAGTATGCGACGCCCTGCGCGCCTTCGGGGACCGACGCGAACGCGAATCGACCGAGCGAATCGGTGCGCGCGCGCAGACCGGCGCCGAGCAACACGACGTCGGCGCCGGCGAGCGGTCCCTGCACGCGCAGCGAGTCGTGCACGACACCGCTCAGGCGGCCCTGCGCTCGGGCGAGTGGTGCACAGAGCATGAGCGATGCGAGCAAGAGCATCGCTGTCGACGGCGAGATTCGGGATATCGGCGAACGCCGCATGGACCTCCCGTGGACGTCATCGCTGGCTGCGACGATGGCGCTCTGCATACCTTTTGAGCGTCACCCCGAACGTATGAATGCGCGATCCGACGCGCCATCACGTCGGTCGCCACGGCCCAGCCATCCCTCCCTGCCGCTCGGAACAATGACCATGCGCTCGACTCGCCGGACCCTCGCGTTCGCCGCGACACTCACGCTGCTCGCGCCCGCTGCCGCGATCGCGCAGACGACCCAGTATGAGGTCCGCTTCCCGAACGCCGTGCATCGCGAAGCCGAGATCACGGCGCGGTTCACCGGCATCGGCACAGCACCGCTACATGTGCGGATGAGCCGCAGCTCGCCCGGGCGCTACGCGCTGCACGAGTTCGCGAAGAACGTCTATGGCGTCAGAGCCGTCGACTCGACTGGCCGTGCGCTCCCGATCGAGCGCGTCTCGCCGCACGAGTGGGTCATCACCGGCCATCGCGGCGCGGTGACGTTCAGCTACACGCTCTATGCCGACCGCGCCGATGGCACCTACGCCGGCATCGACCTCACGCGCGCGCATCTCAACATGCCGGCGACGTTCGCGTGGGCGCGCGGGCTCGAGACGCGGCCGATCGAGGTCACGTTCCACCCCCCGAAGCCCGATTGGAAGGTCGTCACGCAACTCGAGCCGACGTCGCAGCCGTACACGTTCCGCGCGCCGAACCTCCAGTACTTCCTCGACTCGCCGACGCACCTCGGCGCGGTCGATATCCGTGAGTGGAAGGCGGGACCGGCCGGTCGCGAACAGACCATCCGCCTCTCGGTGAACCACACCGGCACGCGCGAGGACGTGACGCGACTCGAGCAGAACACGCGCAAGATCGTCGACGAGATGGCGGCCGTGTTCGGCGAGCTGCCGGCGTTCGACTTCGGGACGTACACGTTCATCGCCTGCTACCGGTCGAACTGCGCCGGCGACGGCATGGAGCATCGCAACTCGACGTCGGTCACGAACTCGCAGCCGATCGCGCGCGCGATGATGCAGCAGCTCGGCACGATCTCGCACGAGTTCTTCCACGTGTGGAACGTCGAGCGCATCCGGCCGAAGTCGCTCGAGCCGTTCGACTTCACCGAGGCGAACATGAGCGAGGCGCTCTGGCTCGCCGAGGGCTTCACGAGCTACTACACGCCGCTCATCCTCCGGCGCGCCGGCATCATCGACGACGCCGCGTACGCGCAGCGCCTCTCGAACGCGGTGAGCACGCTCACGAATCATCCGGGCCGCCGCTTCAACGGCGCGATCGGCATGAGCCAGCAGGCGCCGTTCGTCGATGCCGCGACGTCGGTCGACCCTCACAACCGCGTGAACACGTTCATCTCGTACTACACGTACGGCGAGGCGCTGGGGCTCGCACTCGACCTCACGCTGCGGTCGCGCGCCTCGCCGACGACGCTCGATGCGTTCTTCCGCGAGATGTGGCGGCGTCATGGCAAGGAGCAGACGGCGGCGCTCGCGCCGGCGAAGCCGTACACGATGGCCGACGCCGAGGCCGCGCTCGCGGCGGTGGCGAAGGACGCGGCGTTCGCGCGCGACTGGTTCCGTCGGTACGTCGAGGGGAACGAGCTGCCTGACTACCCGACGTTGCTGGCGCGGGCGGGATTCCTCGTGCGCACGGTGGCACCCGCGAGCGAGGGGTGGATCGGCGACCCGCAGACGGCGACGGTGAACGGCGGCATCGTGATCGCGGGTCCGACGCAGGCGGGAACGCCGCTCTATGAAGCGGGGCTCGCGGCGGGCGACCGAATCGAGACGATCGACGGCAAGCGCGTGTCGAGCGAAGAGGAGTACCGCGCCGCCGTGCGGGCGCTGAAGCCGGGCACTGCGGTACGGATCACCTGGACGAGCCGCAGCGGGGAGGCGAACGGCATGATCACGCCGCGGGCGGATCCGAGGGTCGAGGTCGTCGCGTTCGAGGCGGCTGGGCGGACGCCAACCGCTGCGGCGCTTGCGTTCCGCAGGGCGTGGACCGGCTCCCAGCGGTGATGCTGGAAGAGAGACTCTAGAAGACACACGGCGACACTAGTCGCGGGGAATGACGAGAGGTTCAGGGTGCGAGGAAGGATGCGGGGCTCCGCGCATCAGGCACCCTGCACCATTCCCCGCGACTCGCGTCGCCATGCATTCCCCTCATTCCTACTCCAGCACCAGCCGCAGCGTACTGGCGCCACCCAGTCACCGCGGCGAGAATCAAGGACTCACCTCACACGAAGAGCCATGCGTTCCTCGCTGATCCTCGCTTCCCTCTCGTTCGTCACTTCTCTCGCCGTCGCGCAGGCTCCCGCCCGCCAGCCGGCTGATCTCGTCGTCCTCAACGGCCGCATCTACACGGCGGACGGCGCCCGCCCCCTCGTCGACGCGTTCGCGGTGCGTGACGGTCGCATCGTCTTCGTCGGCGACGAGATGGGCGCACGCGCGCTCGCCGGCGCGAACACAGAGGTGCTCGACTTGGGCGGCCGCACGGTCATCCCAGGCATGACCGACGCGCACGCGCACGTCGCCGGGCTTGGTTCCTAGCTGCGCAACGTCGACCTGACCGGCACGTCGTCGTACGACCAGGTGATCGCGCGCGTCGTCGAGCGCGCGCGCACGACGCCGAAGGGCGATTGGATCGTCGGACGCGGGTGGGACCAGAACGACTGGGGCGACACGCGCTTCCCGACGCATGAGGCACTCACGCGCGCGGTGCCCGACCATCCCGTCTACCTCACGCGCGTCGACGGCCACGCGGCGCTCGTGAACGCGATGGCGATGCAGAAGGCGAACCTCACGCGCGCGACGCAGGATCCGAGCGGCGGGTCGATCGAACGCGACGCGCAGGGGGATCCCGCCGGTGTACTCGTCGACAACGCGCAGCGCCTCGTCGGTCGGGCGATCCCGGCCGAGACGCGGGAACAGACGAAGGCGGCGATCAAGGCGGCGATCGCCGAGATGCACAAGTACGGGATGACCGGCGTGCACGATGCCGGCGCGTCGCCCCGCGTCGTCGAGCTCTACGAGGAACTCGGACGCGAGAAGGCGCTCGACATCCGCCTCTACGCGATGATCTCCGACAACGCCGAGGCGATCGACGCGCTGCTGCGCCGCGGACCGCGGAGCGGGCTGCACGGCGGCATGCTCTGGCTGCGTTCGATCAAGCTCTACCAGGACGGCGCGCTCGGCTCGCGCGGCGCGGCACTGCTCGAGCCGTACAGCGACGACGCGAAGACGAACGGCCTCCTCGTCTCGGCGCCGGAGCACATCAAGGACGTCGCGACGCGCGCGCTGCGCGCCGGCATCCAGGTGAACACGCACGCGATCGGCGACCGCGGCAACCGGCTCGTGCTCGACTCGTATGAGGCGGCGCTCGAGGCCGTGCCGACCGCCGACCATCGCTTCCGCGTCGAGCACGCGCAGATCCTGCACTATGACGACATCCCGCGCTTCGCCGCGCTCGGCGTGATCCCCTCGATGCAGGCGAGCCACCAGACGAGCGACATGTACTGGGCCGGCACGCGCCTTGGCGAGACGCGGCTGCGCGGCGCGTACGCGTGGCGCTCGCTGCTCGAGACGGGGACCATCATCCCGAACGGCTCCGACTTCCCGGTCGAGAAGGTCGACCCGTTGATCTCGTTCAAGGCGTCCGTGTCACGACAGGACGCGAACGACTGGCCCGCCGGCGGCTGGTTCCCCGCGCAGCGCATGACCCGCGACGAGGCGCTCAAGTCGATGACGCTCTGGCCCGCATACGCGGCGTTCCAGGAGAACGAGCTCGGCTCGTTGACGGCCGGCAAGTACGCCGACTTTGTCGTGCTCGACCAGGACATCATGCGCGTGCCGGCCGAGTTGTTGCCGGAGACGCACGTGCTCTCGACTTGGGTCGGCGGCAAGAAGGTCTACGAGCGGAAGTAGGCATGCACTCGACTCGCGGCGTGCCGCCCTCGCGCGTCCTCTTCATGATCCGCATCGCGATCGCGGTCGGTGTCGGCGCGTTCGCGGCGTTCACCGCGTTCCAGCGTTCGCGGAACCCGGTGAGCCCCGAGCAGTTCGCGCAGCTCCCGTTCGATACGCTACGGCTCGTGCTCTTCGGGCTCGCGGCAGCCTGCGTGCTCGCGGCGCTCTTCCTGCGCACGCGCATGGAGAGCAGCCCGCCGGCGCGGCGACGACTCATGACGATCATCGGCTGGTCGTTCGGCGAGGGCGTCGCGCTCTTCGGCATCGTGTTGCACTTTGTCGGCGCGCCGGTCTCGACGATGGGCCTCGGCCTTCTCGCGTTCGTACTCACGTTGCTGCTGCTCCCGGTGCCGCGCGAGCCGCGCCTTCCGGGGTAGCATGCGCGTCGTCTCGCTACTGCCGAGCGCGACCGAGATCGTCGCCGCGCTCGGGGGGATGGAGCACCTCGTCGGGGTCACGCATGCGTGCGACCACCCGCCGATGGTCGACTCGCGCGTGCGCGTGACGCGCACGGCGGTGAAGGCCGACGCCGCGCCCGCCGTCGTCGATGCACAGGTGCGAGACATCACGCAGCGCGGCGAACCGCTCTACACGCTGCTCGAGGACCGCATCCGCGCGCTGCACCCCGACGTCATGTTGACACAGGCGCTCTGCGAGGTCTGCGCGGTCATGGAGACGGACGTGCGGGCGTTGGCCGCGCGGCTGTCTCCCGTACCGCGCGTCATCGCGCTCTCGGCGACCTCGCTCGATGGCGTCCTCGAGGACATCGCGCGCGTCGGCGAGGCGCTCGGGCTCGCCGATGAAGCGGAGGAGTTGCTCACCGGCTCGCGCGCACGACTGCGCACGGTGCATGAGACGCTGAAGGCGGCGAAGGCGCCGCGCCCGCGCGTCGCGGTGATCGAGTGGGGCGAGCCGATCTACGCCGCGGGTCATTGGATGCCGGAGATGGTGCACAAGGCCGGTGGCGTCGACGTGCTCGCGAAGCCGGGCGAGCACTCGGTCGTCGTCACGCTCGACGCGGTGCGCGCCGCCGACCCCGAGGTGATCGTCATCGCGCCCTGCGGGTATGACCTGCCGCGCTCAGTCGAAGAGGGCGAGCGGCTGCTCGCGCTCGACGAGTGGGCCTGGGCGCGCGAGCGACGCGTCTTCGCGATCGACGCGAACGCCTTCGCGAGCCGGCCCGGCCCGCGCCTCGTCGATGGCGTCGAGGTGCTCGCTCGGCTCTTCAATCCCTCACTGTTCACGCCGGTCGACGCCGCGTTCGCCCGACCCCTCAATCCATAGAAGACGACCCGCATGCTCAAGCCGACCGCGATCGAATTCCTGAAACGCCTCCTCGACACGCCCGGCCCGTCGGGCTACGAGGCCGCCGCCGCGAAGGTCTGGCGCGACGAGGCGCGCGCGTTCGCCGAGGTCACGGGTGACGTGCACGGCAACTCGATCGCCGTCGTGAACCCGAAGGGCTCGCCGACGATAATGCTCGCCGGCCATATCGACGAAATCGGCGTGATCGTGACCTGGATCGACGACGACGGCTTCGTGTACATCGGGCCGATCGGCGGCTGGGATCCCCAAGTGCTCGTCGCGCAGCGCATCCGCTTCATGGGGAAGGACGGCGAGGTCTACGGCGCGGTCGGCAAGAGGCCGATCCACCTCATCAAGCCCGAGGATCGCGACAAGGGCCCGAAGTTCTCCGATCTCTGGGTCGACATCGGCGCGACGTCACGCGCGCAGGCCGAGGCGCGGCTCTCGATCGGCGACGCCGGCGTAATCGACTCGCGCACGCTCGACTTCCCGAACGACCGCATCGTCTCGCGCTCGGTGGACGACCGCATCGGCGCGTTCGTCGTGCTCGAGGCGCTGCGGCGCTACGCCGCCGAGCCCGGCGACGCTCGCGTCGTCGCCGTCGCGACGACGCAGGAGGAGATCGCGTACCACGGCGGCGGCGCGCGCGTCGGCGCCGAGCGGGTCGACCCCGCGATGGCGATCGTCGTCGACGTCACGTTCGCGACCGACCATCCGGGCATCGAGAAGAAGGAGCTCGGCGACTCGAAGCTCGGCAGCGGCCCGGTGCTCACGCGCGGGTCGGTCGTCTCACCGGTCGCGTTCCGCATCCTGCGCGACACCGCCGACTCGATGCGGATCCCCTACACGCTCCACGCCGCGGGACGCGAGACGGGCACCGATGCCGACGCGATCCACCTCGCCCGCGCCGGCGTCGCGACCGCGGTGCTGTCGATCCCGAACCGATACATGCATTCGCCGAACGAGATGGTGAGTCTGGGGGACCTCGATCAGGCGGCGACGTTGATCGCGGCGGCGTGTCGGGCGGTGACGGCGGGGACGGACTTTACGGCCAGGTGACGAAACGGCAGGTAGCAGAGGGCAGGTGGCGGGTGGCAGGTGGCAGGTGGCAGGTGGCAGGTGGCAGGTGGCAGAAACGACAGCGACCTCCGCATCGCCGTGACTGCCTCCTGCCATCTGCCATCTGCCATCTGCAGGTTTCGCCACCTGCCCCGTTCAGTTCGCGATGACCCGATGGACGCCCGTCGTCCGTCGCTGTGCCTGCGCCACCAACCTCACCGCCGCCTCCCGCACCTCACGCTCGCGGTCGGCCGTGAGACCTTGCACGCAGGCCATCGCGGCGGGGGTGCGGATCGCGACGAGCGCGGTCGCGGCCTGAATGCGATAGCTGCGCGAGCGGCGGTGCTCATGCTCGCTGTTCCCCTCGGCGACGCGGATCAGCGCCTGCACCGCCTCGTTCCCGCCGAGCGCTCCGAGCGCGGCGACGGCGGCGTAGGAGACCTCCTTCTCGGGTTCGCGATCGAGCAGCGGCACGAGCAGCGGGACGGCGCCGGGACTGTTCGTCGCCTGGAGCGCGGCGACGGCGCGCGCACGGACCATCGCCGAGGCGTCGCCGAGCGCGACTCGGAACGCGTCGAGCGCGACCTCGCCACCGATGCGCGCGAACGCCGCGACGGCGGCGCGCCGTACGCGTTCGGAGTCGTGGTGCAGCAGCTCGAGGAGCGGTTCCTCGGCGCGCTTGCCACCGAGCTCGCCGAGCAACGCGGTCGCGGGTTCGACGACCGATTCGCGCGGGTCGCGGACGAGCGTATGCAGGGAGTCGAACGTCCTCCGCAACTCGCGAAGCGCGGCCAGGATGATGGCGCGCGCGGCGTGCGTCGGCGCCGCCGTCCATTCATCGATCAACGCGTCGGTGCCGTCGGCGCCGAAGCGATGGAGAGCGGCCTGCAGCCGCTCGACCGACGTCGGGTCGTCCGCGCGGCGACGGCGCAGCACCGCGAGATGCCGCAACACGACCGGTCGCGCGAGCCGCCGCACGGTGAACGCGAAGGACTGACGCCGCTCGTCCGATGCATCGCGCTCGAGCTGCGCGCGCTCGATCGCGATGAGGCCGGCCAGCGCCTCGATGAGCGCGTCGTAGCGACGGATGCGGAACGCGAGATCCGCGTAGACCGCGATGTCGTCGAGCGCGGCGCGCAGCGCGAGGATGTCGCCGTCCGCCCCGAGGGCGCGGAGGATCGACTCGAGTCGCGCGTCCTTCGTCTGCGGGACGGGGAGCGCGATGCGCGGGAGATCGCTGTCCTCCTCGCGCGCCGGTGTCGCGTCGACGACCGGCCCCGGCACGTTCGGCGTCCGACTGCCCGGTACCCCGCCCGACGCGAGCGCGGCGCTCGGCACGGGCGTGCGCCTCGACTGCCGCGGTGGAGGCGCGACGACGAGCGGCTCCGGCGCCGGGCTCGATCGTGGCACGAGACGTCGTGGGACCGTGCGTGAGTCGATGACGGCCGCGCGCGCCGCGAACGTCGCCGCCGGATCGTCCCCGGTCGGTGCCGCGGCGAGCAGCTTGATGAGGTCGGTCAAGTCGGCGGGCGCGGCGCCCGAGGTGATCGTGAGCTCCTCGATCCCATATTCGGCGAGGCGCGCCGCGAGGAGGTCGGTGTCCTCGTCGCGATCGACCGTCACACCATCGGCGCGCAGCGCACCGTCAGCCGACGAGAGTCGCACCTCGCCGGCCTTCCCCGCGTCGATGATCTCGCGCGCCGCATCGCGCAGCATCTGGATCCCCACCATCGGCGCCGACGCCTCGCGCACCGCGCGCGCGAGTCGCCGCGCGAGCGTCAGGTTCGGCGCTGCGGCGCCGTCGGAGGTGGTCGCGCTCTGGCTCATGCGTGGGATCCGCCCTTCGCTTTCGGCGAGCGGAGCCGGTAACATATCGACAACCCATGGTCGATGGAGGATGGATGCGGAAGGGATTCGTCGTCGCACTCGCGCTGGCCTGCTCGTCGGTCGCGTTCGCACAGCCGTTCCAGCTACTGCCGCAGCGCGGGAGCGGTACGGTCGTGCTGCGTGCGGCGCGGCTCATCGATGGCACCGGCGCGGCGCCGATCACGAACGCCGTCGTCGTCGTCACCGACGATCGCATCGTCGCCGTCGGAGCTGAATCGTCGGTGCGCATCCCCTCCGGCGCGCGGCGTGTCGACCTCGGCGACGTCACGCTCCTCCCCGGGTTCATCGACATGCACGTGCACCTGGTGGGTCGCGCGCTCGAGGACGAAGGCTCGAGCGAGGCGGCGGTGAAGGACTACCCAGGCTTCTCGGCGATCGTCGGCGCCGAGCACGCCCGCCGTACGCTGCTAGGCGGATTCACGAGCGTACGACAGGTCGGCGCGTACGGCTTCGAGGACATCGGCCTGCGCAAGGCGATCGAGGCGGGCTACGTGCCCGGCCCGCGCATCCAGGCCGCTGCCCACTCGCTCGGCATCACCGGTGGGCATTGCGACGAGAACAACTATCGCCCCGGCCTCATGGACGGCTCGCCGGAGACGGGCATCGCGGACGGACCCGATGAGGTACGCGCCGCCGTGCGCTACCAAGTGAAGTATGGCGCCGACGCGATCAAGACCTGTGCGACGGCCGGCGTGCTCTCGGGCGGCGACGCACCGGTCGGCGTGCTCCAGTATCGCCTCGAGGAGCTGGAGGCGATGGTCGATGAGGCGACGAAGATGGGACGCAAGGTCGCAGCGCACGCGCATGGCACCGAGGGGATCAAGGTCGCGGTGCGCGCCGGCGTCGCGAGCGTCGAGCACGGCTCATTCCTCGACGACGAGGGCGCGCGGCTGATGGCCGAGCGCGGTACCTATCTCGTGCCGACGCTGATGGCCGGCGAGGCCGTGCTGCGCGCGGCCGACGCCGGGGAGATGCCGCCCTACATCGCCGAGAAGGCGCGCGCCGCCGCGACGGCGATGCGCACCGGCATCAAGCGCGCGATCGCCGCTGGCACGCCGATCGCACTCGGCACCGACGCCGGCGTCGGCCGTCACGGCGAGAACGCGCACGAGTTCACGCTCATGGTCGAGTGGGGTGGCATGACGCCGATGCAGGCGATCGTCGCCGGCACGTCGTCGGCCGCGAAGCTGCTCGGCTGGGAGTCGCGCGTCGGCACGCTGAAGGCGGGCCTCCTTGCCGACATCGTCGCGGTGCCGGGCGATCCGACGCGCGACGTGAAGGCGCTCGAGCGCGTGTCGTTCGTCATGAAGGGCGGCGTGGTGTACAAGGGACCCGACGCCGTCCGTTGACGCCGCATGCCGCTCCACGCCTGGTCGACCGCGAACTACTCGATCCCGCTCCCGCCGGGCCATCGCTTCCCCGCCGAGAAGTACGCGCGGCTGCGAGACGCGGTGCGCGCCGAGGGCATCGTCCCCGTGGCGCGACTGCACGACCCGCCGCGCG
>CAYSAR010000067.1:0-10245 GCA_964428985.1 uncultured Gemmatimonadaceae bacterium
CCTCCTTCGGTCCCGAGTTCGAGATCGACGAGGTCGACGGCTCGCTGCGCAACTTCACGCCCGAGTCGGTGATGGGCCTCGAGGTGAACCTCGGCGCCGACGTCATCATGCAGTTCGATCACGTGATCCCGGGTCAGTCGGAGCACGCGGCGGCGCGCGACGCGAGCGAGCGGAGCGTGCGGTGGCTCGCGCGGTGCCGCGACGAACTCGAGCGCCTTCGCGCAGCGCGCGCCGGTACCGACGACCCCGCGCCTCGTCAGGCGCTCTTCCCGATCGTGCAGGGCGGCATCCACGCCGACCTCCGCCGCGAGGCCGCTGCCGCGATCGGTGAGCTCGGCGCGAGCCGAACGCCGTGGGACGGCTGGGCGATCGGCGGGCTCTCGGTCGGCGAGGCGAAGCCCGACATGTACGCGATGCTCGACCACTGCGACGAGGCGATCCCGCGCGACCGGCCGCGGTATCTCATGGGCGTCGGCTATCCCGAGGACCTGCTTGAGGGCGTCGCGCGCGGCGTCGACCTCTTCGACTGCGTCGCCCCGACGCGCTTCGGGCGCACCGGGGCGGCGCTCACGAGCCGCGGTCGACTCAACATCAAGCGGGCCGAGTTCCGGCGGGACGCGCGGCCGCTCGAGGAGGGGTGCGCCTGCACGACCTGCCGCCGCTTCACGCGAGCGTACGTGCGCCATCTCGTCATGGCGGATGAGGTGCTGGGGCTCCGTCTGCTGAGCCTGCACAATGTACATTTCCTCATCGCCCTCATGCGCCGCGCCCGCGAGGCGATCCGCACGGGGACCTTCACATCGTGGAGCCGCGACTGGCTCGACGGCTTCCACTCCAAGGACATCGACGCCCAATGAACCTGATCACGATCTTCGCCCAGGCCGCGCAGCCGGCGCCCGCGCCCGGCGGCTCGCTCGCCGGCACCGTGTTCATGCTCGGCAGCATCTTCGCGATCTTCTACTTCATCATGATCCGGCCGCAGCAGAAGCAGCGGAAGGCGCACGAGGCGCTGCTCGCGACGGTCAAGAAGGGCGACCAGGTCGTCACGATCGGCGGCATCGTCGCCGAGGTCGTACATGTGAAGGAAGGCGTGAAGGACGGGAAGCCGGCGCCGTCGGCCGACGACCACGTGACGATCAAGAGCGGCGAGGCGCGCCTCGTCGTCACGCGCGGTCGTATCATGACAGTGAACCGCGAGACGCCGAACCCGCAGGCGTAACCGATGGCGATCCTCCCCATCACCGTCCTCGGCGCGCCGATCCTGCGCCAGCAGACCGTGCCGGTCACCGAGGTCACCGACGAACTGCGCGAGCTCGCCGACGACATGTTCGAGACGATGCGCGCGGCGTCGGGCATCGGTCTCGCGGCGCCGCAGGTCGGGCGCACCGAGCGGCTTTGCGTCGTCGAGGTCGACGACCAGGCGTTCGCGCTGTTCAATCCCGAGATCGTCGCGCGCGAGGGGAAGATCAAGTGGGAGGAGGGATGCCTCTCGATTCCCGAGGTCTTCGGCTGGGTCGAGCGTTCGGCGTGGGTGAAGGTGCGCGCGCTTGACCGGAACGGCGAACCGATCGAGGTCGAGGGGAACGAGTTGCTCGCGGTCTGCCTGCAGCACGAGATCGACCACCTCGACGGCAAGCTCTTCCTCGACCACCTGAGCTTCCTCAAGCGGCGCCAGGCGCTCGCGACGTGGGAAGGCGAGAAGGACAAGTATCCCGGCCTGCTGCGGATCCTCAAGCCCGGCGACGAGCACGCGACGCACACCGCGAACCCGCCGAAGGACGAGCTGTAGTCGCAAACACCGCATCCTCCGCCGCCCCGGTCGCGCCGCCAAGGCGACGCGATGCGCCTCAGTACCTGCGAGTGGTAGTGGGCAGAACCTCGGACATGATCATCTCCCCTGTTTCATCGCCTGACGGACCAGCCTGGAAAGCTGTTCCAACTCGGCGTCCGTGAGCTTGCGGTCGGGCAAGTCGAAGAGCGCCGTCGCCGCCTCGGCAGGATTCCCGCCGAAGAAGGTCCGGACGACATGGGCGAGCGCCGCCCGGCGGGCAGCCTTCGTCTCGACGACGGGCATGTAGACGTACTTGAGGCCATCCTGCTCATGCCGCAGGTGCCCCTTCTCCTCAAGGAGATTGAGCATGCCGCGGACGGCGGAGTACGAGGGCGGATCCGGCAGTTCCCGGCGCACATCGGCGACCGAGGCGCGGCCGAGCCGATAGACGGTCTCGAGGATCTGTCGCTCGCGGCGGCCGAGGGAAGGGGTCATGAACTGCAGAGGGGAGATGGTCGGTGGTAGAGGTAGGGCTCATGGAAGGGTCTCGTACCTCGCGCCGATCGGTCTCCGGCGCGCTCTACCCTCTACCGCCTTCCTTCTGCGTTGTGTCATTCCATTAGCACATGCTAACATACTAGCACCTCGCGTCGGCTTCGCGCAAGACCCCACCCATGCCCGACATCCTCTACGTAGGTTGTCCTCGTGCGCATCCTCTTCTGGGGCACCCCCGAGTTCGCGACACCGCCGCTGCGCGCGCTGACCGACGAAGGCCACGAGGTCGTCGCCGTCGTCACGCAGCCGGATCGTCCGAATGGACGTTCGCGCTCGACGCTCGTGCCATCGCCGGTGAAGGCGCTCGCGGTCAGCGAGGGCATCCCGGTGCTCCAACCCGAACGACCGCGCGGCGAGGAGTTCCTCGGGTCGCTGCGCGCGCTCGAGCCCGACTTGAGCGTCGTCGTCGCGTATGGGCATCTCCTACCGAAGGCGGTCATCGACCTGCCTCGGCTCGGCACACTCAACATCCACGCCTCGCTGCTCCCTCGCTGGCGCGGCGCCGCCCCAATCCAGGCGGCGATGCTCGCGGGCGACGAGGAGACTGGCGTCTCGATCATGCGCATGGTCCTCGAGCTCGACGCGGGCCCCGTGCTCTTCGAGGAGCGCACGGCGATCGCGCCGAACGAGACCGCCGGTGACTTGACCGAGCGCCTCGCCGCGATGGGGGCCGAGGCGCTCATCGAGACGCTCGCGCTCATGGAACTCGGCGAGATCCGCGAGAAGCCGCAGGATGCCGCGCTCGCGACGTACGCGCCGAAGATCGATCGCGCGATGGCACGCCTCGACTTCACGAAGCCGGCCATCGAGGTCGCGCGCGCGATCCGCGCGTTCGACCCGAAGCCCGGTGCGTGGAGCACGATGCGTGGCAACGAGGTCCGGCTCTTCGGTGTGCGCGTGCTCCCCGACCGACGCGGCGACGCCGGCGCGGTGATCGAGGTCGGCGAGATGGGGATGATCGTTACCTGCGCGCCGGGGACCGGCGCCGTCGCGATCGAACAGGTGCATCCGGCAGGCAAGCGCCGACTCGCCGCGCTCGACTGGGCGCAGGGTCGCGGCGTCGCCGTGGGCGATATGTGGGGTGCTCCGAGGGGGAACTGACTAGATTTCAGGCGTGAACGCCTCGCTCAAGCGCCCCGGGAAGGAGAGCCAGGTCACCGACGCGCGCGTGGCCGCCGCCGACATCCTCGCCGACCTCCGGCAGGGGATGCTGCTCGATGCCGCGTTCGACCGCCGTACGCAGGCGCTCGACGCGCGCGATCGGCGGTGGACGCAGGAACTCACGTGGGGGATGCTGCGCCGTCGCGGGTGGATCGATCACCTGCTCGCACCGCGCGTGAAGGGCGGCATCGCCCGGCTCGACGCGAACCTCACGGACCTGCTGCGACTCGGCGCGTACCAACTGCTCTACATGGACAGCGTGCCTTCCTACGCCGCGATCGCGCAGACCGTCGAACAGGCGAAGTCGCGGCATGGACTCGGCGCGAGCAAGCTCGCGAACGCGGTGCTGCGTCGCCTCGACCGCGAACGCGAGGAGCCACCGCCGCCGTTGCCGTCGGACCCAGTCGAGGCGCTCGCGATCGAGCACTCGCACCCGCGCTGGCTCGTCGCGCGGTGGGTCGCGCGTTGGGGCGCCGCCGAGACGCGCACGTTGCTCGAGGCGAACAACCGCGAGGCCCCGCTCGTCGTGCGGCCGTGGGGCGTCGTGCGTGAGCAGCTCGAGGCGATGCTCGAGTGCTCCGGCGTCGTCGTCTCCGACGCGCCACTTCTCGACGATTCGCTCCAGCTCGCCTCCGGCACGCAGCTCACGGCACTCGGCGCGTTCCAGCAGGGCCATCTCTTCGTCCAGGACCCGGCCGCGACGCTCGTCGTGAAGTACGCGGCGGTCCCCGAAGGCGCGCGCGTCGCCGATCTCTGCGCCGCGCCGGGCGGCAAGGCCGTCGAGCTCGCGCGCACGGCCTCGTACGTGACCGCCGCCGACATCTCCGAGGCGCGCCTCGCACGCGTGCAGGAGACGATCGACCGGCTCGAGCTCGACCACGTCACCGCCGTCGTTGCCGACGTGCGCGAGAAGTCGCTGGGCAGTGAGTTCGACGCGGTGCTTATCGATGTGCCGTGCACCGGCACCGGCACCTTCCGCAGGCACCCGGACGCGCGCTGGCGGCTGCGCGTCTCCGACCTCGCGGTGATGGCGGCGACGCAGCGCGCGATCCTGCGCGCCGCCGCCGATGCGGTGAGGCCCGGCGGACTGCTCATCTACTCGACCTGCTCCCTCGAGCCCGAGGAGAACGACGCGCAGGTCGAGGCGTTCCTCGCCGACCATCACGACTGGACGCTCGAGCCACCGCCGACGGGTGCGGTACCGACGTCAACACTCGACGCCGGCCGGCTGCGCGTGCTCCCGCAGCGTCACGGCACCGACGGCTCCTTCGCCGCGCGACTGCGCAAGGCGGCGCGATGAGCGCGCTCCACGCGACGAAGGGCGTGCGCATCGCACCCTCGCTCCTCTCGGCCGATTTCGGCAAGCTCGCCGAGGAACTCGCGATGATCGAGGAAGGCGGTGCCGACTGGCTGCACGTTGACGTCATGGATGGCGTGTTCGTACCGAACCTCACGTTCGGCGCGAAGGTCATGGAGACCTGCCGCAAGCTCACGAAGCTGCCGCTCGACGTACACCTCATGGTCGTCGAGCCGGAGAAGTACTTCGAACCGTTCGTGAAGGCCGGCGCGGCGGTGCTGACGATCCACGTCGAGACCGCCCCGCACCTGCACCGGCAGGTGATGCGCATCAAGGAACTCGGTGCGATGGCCGGCGCGACGTTGAACCCGTCGACCTCGCTCGAGACCGTGCGCGAGGTCGCGCCCGACCTTGATCTCCTGCTCGTCATGAGCGTGAACCCCGGGTTCGGCGGGCAGAGGTTCATCCCGGGCTCGGTACAGAAGCTCGCGCGCGCTCGGCAGTTGCTCGACGAGACGCGCTCCCACGCGGTGCTCGAGGTCGACGGCGGCATCGCACGCGAGACGATCGGGGCGTGCTGGCGCGCCGGCGCCGATACGTTCGTCGCGGGGAACGCGATCTTCAGCGCGAAGCATCCGAAGGCGGAGATCGGCGCGCTGCGCGCGCTCTGCGCGGAGCGGGCCTGATGAGCGACCGGAAGCAGTGGACGATCGTCGCCGCCGTCGTCGTCGCGCTCGGCGCCGGGCTCTGGCTCGCGGCGACGCGCCTCGGTGCGGAGCTCTTCCCGCTGCGCATCGGCAGCGAGGCGCCAGACTTCACGGCGGTCACGATCCCGGCGCTCGAGGGATCGCACGCGAGCGGCACGCCGGTCGAGAAAGGCATCGACGACTACAAGGGTCAGGTCGTGTTGCTCAACATCTGGGCGACCTGGTGCGGGCCCTGCCGCGTCGAGATGCCTTCGATGCAACGTCTCGAGCAGAAGCTCGGACCGAAGGGACTCAAGATCGTCGCCGTCAGTATCGATGACCCGGGCCACGATTCGCGCGTCGTCGACTTCGCGCGCGAGCTGCAGCTGTCGTTCGAGATCCTTCATGACGCACCGGGTCGCATCCAACAGCAGTACCAGACGACCGGCGTGCCCGAGACGTTCATCATCGGGCGCGACGGGCGCATCCGCCGCCGGATGATCGGCGCGGAGGACTGGGCGAAGGCCGACGTCATCGCCTACCTCGAGCGGTTGCTCGCCGAGCCGGCCGGCTGATGACGCTGCCGCCGGACGATCGGCGCCCGACGAACCCGACGGGCGAGCGCATGGTCACGAATCCAAGCGGGCAGCGACTCGTGACGAACCCTGCGGGCCAGCGCACGGTGCCTGGCCCGAAGCGGCACCCGCTCGTCGCGCTCGTCACCGAGCGTCTCCCGACGAAGATCGCCGCGCTGCTCCTCGCGTTCGTGCTCTGGGCCGTCGTGCGCGGCGAGGAGTCGACCGAGATCGTCATCGCCGCCCGGTTCGTCGCGACGGTCGACAGCACGCTCGTGCTGACCGAACCGGTCCCTGACAGCGTCGAGGTCGTCGTGACGGGGCGGCGTCGCGAGGTCCTTAAGTTGCGCGCGAACCCGCCGGTGCTGCGGCGCCGATTCGATGAGGACACGCCGCGCCGCATGCGCGTGACGTTGCTGCCCAGCGACGTCGAGTTCCCGATCGGCGTCGAGGCGACCGCGCGCTCGGTGCGGCCAGCGAGCGTCACGCTGACCTTCCGACCGCGCACGAACGGCCGCCCGCCCGAGGGCTGAGATGGCGATGCGCGTGCTCGCGCTCGAGACGTCGTGCGACGAGACGTCGGCGGCGGTCGTGCGTGGCGACGGCACGCAGGTCCCGACGCTCGAGTCGCTCGTCATCCTCTCGCAGGACATCCACGCGGTGTTCGGGGGTGTCGTGCCCGAGATCGCGTCGCGTGAGCACCTCACCGCGGTCGTGCCGGTCGTGCGCCAAGCGATGGCGGAGGCGAAGGTCGAGCCGCGCGACATCGACGCGATCTGCGTGACGCACGCGCCCGGACTCGTCGGCGCGCTGCTCGTCGGCGTGAGCTACGCGAAGGCCCTCGCACTCGCGCTCGAGAAGCCGGTGCTCGGCGTGCACCACATGGAAGGGCACCTCTTCGCAACGGCGCTCGAACACCGCGAGGCCGAGCCACCGTTCACCGCGCTACTGGTGAGCGGCGGCCACACGCTGCTGCTCGACGCGCCGGCCTGGGGTGAGTACGCGCTCCTCGGCCAGACGCGCGACGACGCGGCGGGGGAGGCGTTTGACAAAGTCGCGAAGTTGATGGGGCTGCCGTATCCGGGTGGACGCCATGTCGAGCGCCTGGCGCGCGAAGGGGATCCGAGCCGCTTCCGGTTCCCGCGTCCGATGCTGAACCGCGGCCAGCAGCCCGGCGACGACGACTACTACGACGTGAGCTTCAGCGGGCTCAAGACGGCGGTGTTGCACGCCGTGCGCGGCAGCGACGACCTCGAGCGCGATCGCGCGCACATCGCGCGTGGCTTCCAGGACGCGCTCATCGAGACGCTCGTCGCGAAGACCGTGCGTGCGGCGAAGGCGCATCGGCGCAAGCGCATCGTCCTCGGCGGGGGCGTCGCGTGCAACGGTGCGCTGGTGCGCGCGATGGAGGCCGCCGCCGGCGACTTCGGCGCGAAGGTCTTCGCCCCCAGCGTGCGCCTCGCGACCGACAACGCCGCGATGATCGGCGCGGCGGGCCTGTTCCGGCTCGCGCGAGGGGAGCGGAGCGATGCAACGCTCAATGCGTACTCGACGAGGGCTCTTCCGGGACTTGCGTAGGATGGGAGATCTGAGAGGGGAGATGTGAGGTGGTGCGGGAACCGAGTAAGTTCTCCTGAGCCATCTCACCTCCCCCCCCCTCCCATCTTCCCTCATGGTCCACATCCCCTTCGCCTACGACATCGGCCCCCTCGAAGTCACCGGCTTCGGCGTCGCGATGCTGTTGGCCTTCATCATCGGGCAGATGTCGGCGAGCGAGGAGCTCGAGCGGCGCGGGTGGGACTCGTCGATCATGGCCGATGTCACCGTCGCGGCGGTGGTCGGTGGGCTCGCGGGGGCGAAGATCTACTATGCCGTCCTCGTTGGCGACATCAACGCCGTGTTCAGCCGCGCGGGCTTCGTGTTCTGGGGCGGACTCATCGGCGGCATCGTCGCGAGCGCGGCAACGATCCTCTACAAGAAGCAAAGCTTCGCGCAGATCTCCGATGCCGCGGCACCGGGACTCGCGGCGGCGTACGCCGTCGGACGCACCGGGTGTTGGGCCGTTGGAGACGATTATGGACGGCCGTGGGACGGCTTCCTAGCCGTCGCGTTCCCCGAGGGAGCGCCGCCGAGCACGGTCGCGAACCTCACGCAGCAGTTCGGGCTCACCGACTACGCGAACCTGCCGCCGGCGCAGGTACTCGCGGTGCACCCGACGCAGCTCTACGAGACGGTGATGGGAATGGTGATGTTCGCGATTCTCTGGCGCATCCGTGACCACAAGCATGCGGTCGGGTGGCTGTTCGGGGCGTACTGCGTGCTCGCCGGCGTCGAGCGCTTCATCGTCGAGTTCTTCCGCGCGAAGGATGACCGGTTCTTCGGCATGTTCACGATGGCGCAGGTGATCGCGATCGGGTTCGTGCTGCTCGGGGCGGCGTGGATGGCGGCGCGCTCGCGGCCGTCGGCCAGTACCCCCGGCATCATGCGCACGGCCGCCTGAACGGACGAAGGGCCGGCCGCACGGCCGGCCCCCGCCCATCTCCCACCTCACATCTGCCGTTCAGGGATTGAACCAGTAGGACGCCTTCACCAGGAACGTGTTGTCGGGATGCAGATCGAACACCCCCATCACATCCCTTCCGAACTCGAAGTCATGCCGGTTCGGCGTCGGCCCTGACCGCCCCTGCTGCCAGACGACGAAGAGCACCGAGCCCGGCCGGTACTCCCACCGCATCACCGCGTTCGTGTTGAGCTGCTTCGAGTTGAAGCCACCGGGGTCGGCGCCGCCGCCGTATGGGACGAAGCGCGCGTCGTAGTCCTTGTTCCGCGCGTCGGCAAGTTCCTTCCACGCGCTGAAGTCGCCGACCGACGTGAAGGGCTGCGCGTACACCTGGAACGAGAGCGTCGGCGTCGCGGTGAGGTTGAGACGCACCGGGAGACTCACCGTCCACTGGTCGAGCTTCGCGAACGTCACGTGCGCGGTGTCGACGGCGACGTCCCCATAGTTCCCGTACCACTGGATGTCGTTGATCCCGTGCTCGACGTACGCGAACACGCTCGCGTTGAACCGCGACGAGACGCGGAAGCTCAGTCCGCCCTCGACCCACTGGCCACTCGTGCGTCCGTTGTCGCCGCGCCAGCCGCCGGTGAAGACCGTCGGCGTGTATGCGCGGCGATAGTCCCCTTCCCAGCCGAGGCTATAGTTGAGCCGGGCTTCGCGGCGATACGCCGGCCCGCCGCGCGCGCCGCGATCGTCGAACGTGCCGGCGAACGCGTAGTTCCAGCTCGTGTGCAGCCACTGCGTGTTGGGCAGCTGCAGGTGATGGTTCGTGTTGACCGATGACCCGGTGAGGAGCCCCTCGGTCGTCCAGGTGTTGAACGTGTTGAAGTTCGATTGGAGCCGGCGAAAGTACCGGGTCGGTTCCTGGAACGTCAGCGCGAACCAGTTGCGGAACATCTGGCGGTCGGCGCGGTCCTGGAAGCCGAGGTCGTTCGTCTCGAAGCCCGGCGAGAAGCGCTCGTAGACGGTCTGGAAGCGCGTGATGCCACCGCCGAACTTGCTGACGGTGATGCGCTGCGCGTCGCCGCCGAGCGAGGTGCGCGTCGGGTCGTACACGAGGTCGTCGTCCCGCCGCTGGTATCGGTGCACGCCGTCGCGCTGCGTCGCGGCGATCGCGGCCTCGCTGCCCCGCACGAGGCTGCCGGCGACGTACGTATGCAGCTCGTACTTGCGATCGAAGAACCGATGCCGGAAGTCGACGCCGCCGGTATACGCCTCGGCGCGCATGAAGTCGCGCGTGTCGGCATCCAGCGAACGATTGACGCCGGTCATCATCATGCCGAGCCCCGACTGTCCGTCGTTCAGGTCCTGGAGGAGGCGCACGACGGCGTAGTTCGTCTGCGGCTCGATCGTGGCATCACCGGCGCCGAGCTCGCGCGCGGTCATCGCGTTGAGCACACCGACGTTGAGTCCGTTCGAGAGGCGGCCGCTCAGCTTCGCGGCGCCGAGGATACGCGACGAGGTCGGGTTCGACGCGTCGTCATACACGCCACTCAACTGCGGCGCGCGACCGACGCGGCGCGAGTAGAAAAGCCCGGTGCAACCGGTGTCGATGTCACCGCACGCCGTGCGGAAGTCGAAGATGCCCGCGCCTTCGAGGAAGAACGGCCGGCGCTCCTCGAAGAACTGCTCGAACGCCG
>CAYSAR010000068.1:0-10088 GCA_964428985.1 uncultured Gemmatimonadaceae bacterium
GCGAGAGCACGATCCCAGGGCGTCTGGCGATCACCGCCGGGATCCATCCGCCGCTAGGCGTGATCGACACGAGCCAGCACTTCGCGTCGGCGGCCTGGATGCTCGTCGTGCCGCGCGTGAACGCCTCCTTGAAGGCGACATCCTCATCGAGGGCGTCGCCCACGCCGTCGCTCGCGCGCGTCGTCGCGCGGCGAGCGCTGTCGGAGCGCGGGCCCGTCGTCGACCACGTCTCGAGCAGCGCCTTGAACGGGTTCGCCCCGCCCTGGTACGCGTAGGGATCGCCCGGCTTCACCGCCGGGTCGTTCCGGTCGTGGTTCATCTGGCCCCACCGCGCCTTCGCGTACTCCTTGCTCATGAGGCCGGCGACCGGTTCCTCCGGCGCGAAGTACGGGTCGCCGTAGTAGAAGTCGCGGTCGGCATAGGCGAGGTTCATCGCCTGGTAGATCGTGTGGATGTACTGCGAGCTGTTGTAGCCCATCGACTTCAGGTCGGCGTTCTCGAGGATGTTGAGCGCCTGGAGCATCACCGGCCCCTGCTGCCAAATCGGGAGCTTGTAGACATCGATGCCGCGGTACGTCGTCTTGTACGGCTCCTCGATGCGGACCTTCCAGTTCGCGAGGTCCTCCTTCGTGAAGAGCCCGCCATCCTCGCGCACGCCGCGCACGATCTCATCGGCGATGTCGCCCTTGTAGAAGCGGTCGTACGCGGCGTAGATCGCCTCCTTCCGCGACTTCTTCGCGCGCAGCGCCAGCCGTTCCGCCTCGACGAGCTTCTTGAACGTCGCGGCGAGGTCGGGCTGCTTGAAGATCTCGCCGGCGGCCGGCGCCTCTCGCTCCGCGCCCGCATGCGGCAGGAAGACCGCGCTCGAGTACTTCCACTCCTTGATGCGCCGCTTGTTGCTCTCGATCGAGTTCGCCGCCTGCGCCTCGATCGCGTAACCCTCCTCGGCCATCTGGATCGCCGGCGCGAGCACCTGCGCGAGCGACATGGTGCCGTACTCGGCGAGCATCACCATGAGGCCGCCGGGCGTGCCCGGCGTGACCGCCGCGAGCGGGCCGAACTCGGGTGGGAAGCGCATCCCCTTCGACCGATAGAACTCCGCCGTCGCGCCGGTCGGCGCGACGCCCAACGCGTTGATCCCAATCACCTTCTTGAGGCCCGGATGATAGATCAGAGCTTGCGTCTCCCCACCGCACCCGAGCGTGTCCCACATCGTGCAGCCGGCGGCGAGCATCGCGGCCGCCGCGTCGACGGCGTTGCCGCCCTGCTGGAAGATCATCGCGCCGGCGGTCGCCGAGAGCGGTTTGCCGGTCACGGCGACCCAGTGCTTGCCGTGAAGGATCGGGCGCTCGGTGCGCTGGGCCGGGAGGAGCGCCGGTGCGGCGATGAGGGCGCCGGCCGCGAGGGCGAGGAGGGGACGGTGGAGTTGGCGCATCGGGTGGTCCGCCCGGGTGGGCTGATTGGGGGTGCCCCGTGAAGATGCACGCTGGTGGCGCCCCGGGCCATCCGACCGCTATCGTGGATGGCTTCCCGAGCCCTCCCTCTCCGATGCCCTCCACGACCCCGACCCCCAACGACGCCGACGGCGAGGTGACCGGCGCGCTCGCCGCCCTGCGCGCGGGTGATGACGCCGCGATCGACCGGATCTTCCCGCTGGTGTACGCCGAGCTGCGCCGCACCGCCGACATCCTGCTCGGCAGGGAGTACGAGGCGCACACGCTCCAGCCGACGGCGCTCGTCAACGAGGTCTACCTCAAGCTCGCGCGCGGCGGTGCCCCCGACGCGACGTCGCGCGCGCACTTCCTCGGCATCGCCGCGCGCGCGATGCGCCAGGTGCTCGTCGACCATGCGCGCCGTCGCAAGGCGGCAAAGCGCGGCAAGGGGGAGGCGTTCGTCACGCTCGGCGATCACGAGGACGCCGCCGCGCCCGACGCCGAGTCGCTCATCGCGCTCGACGATGCGCTCGCACGCCTGGGCGAGATGGACGCGCGCCTTGCGAAGGTCGTCGAGCTGCGCTTCTTCGGCGGGCTCACCGAGGACCAGGTCGCGGCGACGCTCGGCGTCACGACGCGCACCGTGCAGCGCGATTGGGCGAAGGCGCGCGCCTGGCTGCACGCGCAGATCGCCGCGGACGGGTAGCAGCGGATGGTGCGGGACGACGCGGCGGCGCGCCGTTGGGAACGCCTCTCCGCGCTCTTCGATGCGGCGCTCGAGTTGCCGCGCGAGGCGCGCGCCGCGTACGTCGCCGCGCAGTGCGCCGACGACCCGGTGCTGCGCGAGGAGCTCGAGCGCATGCTCGACGCCGCCGAGACGGATGGCTTCCTCGATGCATCGCTCGACGTCGCCGGGTTGACGGCGCCAGCGGCGCAGGAGCGCATCAGCGAGCGACTGCGCTCGTCGATCGCCGACCGCTATCGCATCGAGCACGAGGTCGGACGCGGCGGCATGGGCGCGATCTACCTCGCCCACGAGCTCAAGCATCAGCGCAGCGTCATCCTCAAGGTGCTGCGCCCCGACGTCGCGGCCGAGGTCGGACGGCAACGGTTCGAGGCCGAGGTGCGCATCGCGGCGCAGCTCGCCCACCCGCACATCGTGCCGCTGCTCGACTCGGGGGAGGCCGACGGACTCCTCTACTTCGTCATGCCGCGCATCCCCGGCGAGACGCTGCGCGCGCGGCTCAAGCAGCGCGGCCAGTTGCCGGTGACCGATGCGATGCGCCTGCTGCGCGACATCGCCGACGCGCTGCTGCACGCGCATGAGGCCGGCGTCGTGCACCGCGACCTCAAGCCCGAGAACGTGCTCTGCTCGGGGGACCACGCGTTCCTGCTCGACTTCGGCATCGCGCAGTGGACCGAGATGGGCGAGACGCGGATCACGAACGCGGGGCACGCCGTGGGCACGCCGCGCTACATGGCGCCCGAGCAGGCGGCCGGCCAAGCGGTCGACCATCGCGCCGACCTCTACGCGTGGGGCATCGTCGCGCGCGAGATGCTGCTCGGCCCGCGCGCGAACGAGCTCGACATCGAGACGTCACGGTCGGATGTGCCGGCGCCGCTCGCGTCGCTCATCTATCGGTGTCTCGCGCCCGATCCGAAGCATCGGCCGCGAAGTGCCGGCACGCTCGTCGCCGCGCTCGATGCGATCATGAGCGGCGGGGGCGCATTGCCGGCGCCACAGCTCATCCCCGAACGACGATCACCTGCGGTGCGCATCGCGGGGTGGGGCATCGCGGCCGCGGTCGTCATGGCCACGACCTGGCTCCTCGTGCGCCCGCCGACGACGCTCGGCGCCGGCGACCTGCGCATGCCGATCGCCGTCGCGCCGTTCCGGGAGGAGTCGGCGGACTCCGGGCTCGCGATTCGCGGCCGCCTTGCCGGTGCGTGGATCACGCAGGGTCTGCACGAGACCGGTCTCTTCCAGGTCGTGCCGTGGCCCGCGGTCCTCGAGGCGACCGACGGCGCGCCCGACGTGCTCGCGGCGCTGCGACAGCGCCTCCAGGCGGGGACCGTCGTCACCGGCTCGTTCTTCGAGACCGGCGACGAACTCGCGCTCCAGGTCGAGGTCCGCGACGCGCGTCGCGGCACGCTGCTCGCCGCGCTCCAGCCGGTGACCGTGCCACGCGACTCCTCGGCGCTCGCGATCCGACTCGTGCGCGAGCGCGTGATGGGTGCGCTCGCCGCGCGCCGCGACCCGCGCTTCGCCGGCGTCGCCGCGCTGCTCGAGCATCCGCCGACGTTCGAGTCGTACCGCGCGTTCGAGCGCGCGCTCGCGCAGTTCAACGCACAACGCTATCGCGAGTCGATCCCCGGCTTCCGCCGTGCGTTCGCGCTCGACAGCGGCTTCATCTCGCCGGTCGTCTACGCGGCGCAGGCCGCGTGGAACACGACGCAGCTCCCGCTGCTCGACACCCTGCTCGCGACGCTCGACGCTCGGCGCGGCGAACTGACCGACTACCACGATGGCGTGCGCGCGTTCCTGCGCGCGGTATACGCCGGCGATGGCGTCGGCGCGTTCGATGCCGCATCGCGCGCGGCCCAGCTCGCGCCACAGTCGCGCGCCGCGTTCGATGCGGCCGTCGTCGCGTTCTGGCTCGGCCGACCGGCGATCGCGCGGGAGCGCATCGAGGCGATCGATCCCGACCGCGGCGCGATGCTCGGCTGGCCGTCGTACTGGACGAACCTCGCGCACGCGCGGCACCTCACCGGTGACCATGCGGCCGAGGTGCGCGCGGCGCAGCAGATGCGCGTGCGGCACCCGACGACGCGCGTCGCCTGGACGCTCGAGGCGCGTGCGCTCGCCGCGCTCGCCGCGACCTCGCGCTCCGTCGAGGCGATGCGGTCGCTCGATTCGCTGCTCGCCGCGGCCGACACGCTTGATCGCGACGTCTATTGGTCGCAGGGATCGATGTTGCTCACCGCCGGCGAGGAGCTCGCGGCGCATGGGGATACCGTCGCGGGGAAGGCGTTGCTGCAGCGTGCGGCGGAGTGGTCTCGCGCGCAGCTCGCGCGTGCGCCCGAGAACGTCGATCACCTCGAGTGGCTCGCCGGTGCCGCGTACGGACTCGGTCGTTGGGACGAAGCGTACAAGGCATATCGCGACCTCTCGCGCCTGTCGCCGCAGTCGAACCGGTGGGGCGCGCTCGAAGCGCTCGCGGCCGAGCGTGCCGGCGTGGCCGGGGCGCTGAGCCGCGTCGAGATCCCGCCGCCTTACGACGTCGCGCGCCTTCGTGTCGTCGAGGCCCGTGCGGCAGCGGCCGCCGGTGACGTCGAGCGCGCGCGCGAACGCATGCGGGAGGCGCTTCGCGTCGGGCACCGGGCGTGGCCGTGGTTGCACAACGGAGGCTGGCGCGACTTCAGTGTCGTGCGGAGCGATACGGCGCTCGCGCGCTTGATCGGGCTGTCGGCGCGCTAGCGAGCGCGCCCTCACGCCACCGCGAACCGCTCCTGCGCCGTGCGCACCGCCGTCGCGAGCCGCTCGACGTCCTGCGCGGTCGAGTAGACCCAAAACGACGCCCGCACCGTCGACTGCACGCCGAGTCCGCGCATGAGCGGCTGTGCGCAGTGGTGTCCCGCGCGCACGCACACGCCCTGCGCGTCGAGTGTCGTCGCGACGTCGTGCGGATGCACGTCGCGCACCGAGAACGACACGATGCCGCTGCGCCCGGTCGCCGCGACGGTGCCGTGCAGCGTCACGCCGGAGATCGTCGCGAGCGCGCGCATCGCCGCGGCGGTCAATGACAGCTCGTGCAGGCGCACCTTCTCCATGCCGAGCTTCTCGAGATAGTCGCACGCCGCCGAGAGGCCGACCGCCGCCTCGACGTTCGGCGTACCCGCCTCGAACTTGTGCGGCAGCACGTTCCACGTCGCGTCGCCGTCCTCGACCCACTCGATCATGTCGCCGCCGTAGTGATACGGCGACATCGCCTCGAGCAACGCGCGCGGCATGACGAGCCCGCCGCTCCCCATCGGGCCGCCCATCTTGTGCCCGCTGAACGCGTACGCGTCGACGCCGAGCGCGTCGACCTCGACACGGAGGTGTGGCACCGCCTGCGCGCCATCACAGACGATGAGCGGCCGCCCCGCGGCCGCGCGCGCGATGCGCACGACCTGGTCGACGGGATTGATCGTCCCGAGCGCGTTCGACACATGCGCGAACGCGACGACGCGCGTGCGCACATCGACGAGCCGCGCGAGCATCGCGAGGTCGATGCCCCCCTCGGCGTCCAACTCGCAAATGCGGAACTCGGCCCCCACCGCGCGCGCGAGCTGCTGCCAGGGGACGAAGTTCGCGTGGTGCTCCATGCGCGTGACGACGATGTTGTCGCCCGCGCGCACGTGCTCCCGGCCCCATGACGTCGCGACGAGGTTGATCGCCTCCGTCGTGCCGCGCGTGAAGACGAGCGTGTCGGCGTCGGCGACGCCGAGGAACCTCGCGACGCGCGCGCGCGCGTCGTGGTACGCCTTCGTCGCGCCGGCCGACAGCGCGTACGCGCCGCGGTGCGGGTTCGCGTTCGCGCGCGTGTAGTAGCGCTCGATCGCGTCGAGGACCACGCGCGGCTTCTGCGTCGTCGCCGCCGAGTCGAGGTAGGTCAACTGCGGCGCGCCGGCGAGCAGCGGGAAGTCGGCGCGCGGCGCGAGGTCGCTCGTCGCAGTGCCGGGCGGGGTCGCGGACCGTGGGCTCATCGCGTCGCCCGCGCGCGTCGCGCCCAGATCGCGCCGCCGCGTTCCTCGACGTCGAACCGCACAAGCGGCTCCTCGGCGGGTCCGCGCAGCACGGCGCCGCTATGGCAATCGAACCGCGCGCCATGCCAGCAGCACTCGAGTTCGCCGTTCGCGTAGAGCGACCCTTCGCTCAGCGGATACTCGGCGTGCGTGCATTCGTCCTTCACGGCGAAGAGCGCTCCGCCGTGCCGACCGACGCAGAGCCGCGTGCCGTTCGGCAGCGTCCCCGTCAGCAATCGGCCCTCGGCGAGGTCGGAAGCGCGGATGCCAGCGAGGGGGGCGAAGCCGTCGGGACCGACCGTGCCGGCCGCGCCCGCGGGGCCTGCCGGGGCCGCGCTCATCGCGCGGCCGGCGCCGCTTCCGCGCCCTCGAGCGCCGACTTGAGCGCGTGCCACGCGAGCGAGGCACACTTCACGCGCATCGGGAAGCGCGACACGCCGCCCAGCGCCCGCAACTGCCCCAGCGCCTTCACCGCCGAGGGCTCGAGCTCGCCGCCGGTCACCAGCTCGTGCACGCGCTCGAACAGCTCGGCCGCCTCGGCGCGCGACTTCCCCTTGATCGCCTGCGTCATGAGCGACGCCGACGCCTTGGAGATCGCGCATCCCTCGCCCTTGAACGACACGTCGGCGACGCGGTCGTCCTCGACCTTCACCCAGACGGTCAGTTGGTCGCCGCAGTTCGGGTTCCGGCCGTCGGCACAGCTCGCGCCCGGCAGCTCGTGGAAGTTCCGCGGGCGCCGGTAGTGATCCAGGATGATCTCCTGGTAGAGCGCGTCGAGCGAGGCGTCGCTGCCCATGAGCGCCGACCTACTCGAGCCGCGTGTGGGTGAAGCGCTCGAACACGTCGCGCTCGAGCGCGAGGCGCAGCTCGTCGACCTCGATGAGCTCGAGGGCCTCGGCGGCGAACGCGTAGGTCAATAGCGCCCGCGCGCTCTCGGCGCCGATGCCGCGGCTCTTGAGGTAGAAGAGCGCCATCTCGTCGATCCGCCCGACCGTCGCGCCGTGCGTGCACTTGACGTCGTCGGCGAAGATTTCGAGCTGCGGCTTCGTGTCGACGCGCGCGGTGGGCGAGAGCAGCAGCGCCTTGTTCGTCTGCTTGCCGTCGGTCTTCTGTGCGACCGGGTCGACGAACACCTTGCCATTGAACACGCCGTGCGAGTCGCCGTCGAGGATGCCGGCGTAAAGCTCACGGCTCGCGCAGGCCTCGGCGAGGTGCTCGACGAACGTCTGGTGGTCGGCATGCTGCGCGCCGTCGAGCACGTAGAGCCCGTTCAGTCGCGCCTCGCCGCCGGTGCCGAGCAGCTTCGTGTAGACGTTCGTGCGCGAGAGCGCCGCGCCGGCGGCGAACGAGAACGAGTGGTAGATCGAGTCACGGCCCTGTGTGACCTGCACCGTGCCGACGTGGAACGCATCGGTGTCCTCGCGCTGGACCTTGTAGTGGTCGACGCGGGCCCCGTCCCCGACGATGATCTCGGCGACCGCGTTCTCGAGGTATGCCTCGGTGCGCTGGCCGATGCCGACGTAGCTCTCGATGAGCGTCACCTGCGCCGACTCCTCGGCGACCACGAGGAATCGCGGGTGCAGCGCCCCGCCGTTCGCCTGCGCATCGGCGACGTGCAGTACCTGGATCGGTCGGTCGACGACCGTGCCCTTCGGCACGTGCAGCACCACGCCGTCCTGCATGAAGGCGGTGTTCATCGCGGTGAACGCCGCGCGGTCGAACGACGCGAGCGAGCCGAGGTGCTTCTCGACCCACGCCGGTTCCTCGCGCAGCATCTCGGAGAGCGGCGCGAGTTCGACGTCGGCCGGCAGTCCCGCGAACTGCGAGAGCGACGGCTCGAGGCGACCGTTCACGAACACCAGCCGGTGCCACGACTCGTCGACGAGATGACTCGAGAGGTCGGAGAGCGCGAGCGTCGTCGGCGTCGCCTTGACCGGGCGGAACGTCCGCTCGGCGATCGGCGTGACCGACGTGAAGTGCCAATCCTCGTCGCGCGTCGTCGGGAACCCGAGCTCGGCGAACCGGTCGAACGCGCGCTTGCGCAGCGCCGGGAGCCACGCCGGCCCCTCGCCGCCGCCATTCGCGGCGTACGCCGCGAACTGGTCCACGTAGGGCGTCGTCACGCGACCGCCGCCTCCAGCAGCCAGTCGTAGCCCTTCTCCTCGAGCTCGAGCGCGAGTTCCTTGCCCCCCGACCGCACGATGCGGCCGCCGGCCAGCACGTGCACGTGGTCGGGCACGATGTAGTTGAGCAGGCGCTGGTAGTGCGTCACGACGATCGTCGCGTTGGTCGGCTTCTTCAGCTTGTTCACGCCCTCGGCCACGATGCGCAGCGCATCGATGTCGAGGCCGGAGTCCGTCTCGTCGAGCACCGAGAGCGTGGGCTCGAGCACGGCCATCTGCAGGATCTCGTTGCGCTTCTTCTCACCGCCCGAGAAGCCGGCGTTCACGGAGCGCTGCATCATCGACGGATCCATCTCGACGACCTTGAGCTTCTCTTCCATAATGTCGAGGAACTCGATCGGATCGACCTCCGGCTCGCCGTTCGCCTTGCGGATCTCGTTGTAGGCGGCGCGGAGGAAGTACGCGTTCGTCACGCCCGGGATCTCGACCGGATACTGGAAGGCGAGGAAGACGCCCTTCTGCGCGCGCTCCTCGGCCTCGAGCTCGAGCAGGTCCTCGCCGAGGTATTCGATGGAACCGCTCGTGACCTCATAGCCCGGGTGCCCGGCGATCACCTGCGCGAGCGTGGACTTGCCGGAGCCGTTGGGGCCCATGATGGCGTGGACTTCGCCGGGGCGCACGCTGAGGGAGATACCCTTGAGAATCTGCTTATCACCTGCGCTGGCGTGCAGGTCTGTAATAGTGAGCATTGGACGGAAGACTGAAGACGGAAGGAAACGAATGAGAACTGGGTGACGGGAGAGGCGGACGGGAGGGTGAAGACGGTGCTGGTGCCTTCCGTCTTCAGTCTTCCGTCCTGGCCCTTAGCCGACCGACCCTTCGAGCGAAATGCCGAGCAACTGCTGCGCTTCCAGCGCGAACTCCATCGGCAGCTCCTTGAACACTTCCTTGCAGAAGCCGGCGACGATCAGCGAGATGGCATGCTCGGCGTTCAGGCCGCGCGCCTTGCAGTAGAAGATCTGGTCCTCGCCGATCTTGCTGGTGCTGGCCTCGTGCTCGAGCGTCGCCGTGTTGTTGGCGATCTCGATGTACGGGAAGGTGTGCGCCCCGCACTTGTTGCCGATGAGCATCGAGTCGCACTGCGTGTAGTTGCGCGCGCCCTCGGCCCGCGGAAGCACCTTCACCTGGCCGCGGTACGAGTTCTGCCCCTCGCCGGCGCTGATCCCCTTCGAGATGATCGTCGACTTCGTGTTCTTCCCGATGTGGATCATCTTCGTGCCGGTGTCGGCCTGCTGCTTGTTGTTGACGACCGCCACCGAGTAGAACTCGCCGGTCGAGTTGTCGCCCTGGAGGATCACCGACGGATACTTCCAGGTGATCGCCGAGCCGGTCTCGACCTGCGTCCACGAGATCTTCGCGTTCGTGAACGCCTTGCCGCGCTTCGTGACGAAGTTGTAGATGCCGCCGCGTCCCTCGGCGTCGCCGGCATACCAGTTCTGTACCGTCGAGTACTTCACCGACGCGTCGTCGAGCGCGACGATCTCGACGACCGCCGCGTGCAGCTGGTTCGTCGACCGCTTCGGCGCCGTGCAGCCCTCGAGGTAGCTCACGCTCGCGCGCTCGTCGGCGACGATCAGCGTGCGCTCGAACTGGCCCGTGTCGGCGGCATTGATGCGGAAGTACGTCGAGAGCTCGAGCGGACACTTCACGCCCTTCGGCACGTACACGAACGAGCCGTCGGAGA
>CAYSAR010000069.1:0-10017 GCA_964428985.1 uncultured Gemmatimonadaceae bacterium
CGAGGCCACACTCGGCCTCCTGCGCCTCGAGCTTGCGCTCGAGCACCGCGATGCGCTCCGCATGCTGCGCCTCGTACTTCGCCGCGAGCGTCGCCGTCTCGGCGTCGTTGATCCCTTCGGCGAGCGTGCGTCGACGCGTCGCCGTCGCGAGCGCCTCGCGCTCCTGCGCAAGACGTCGGCGCGTCACCTCGACGCCCTCGCGCAGGTCCTCGACGCCGAGCTTCGCCTGCACGAGCGCGCGCTTCATCTCGGCGAGCACCCCACGGCGGTCCGCCGGCGAGATGCGCCCGCCGAGTAGGTCGGCGAGTGTGGCGCGCAACGACTCGAACACGGTTCCTCGTTTCAGGGCCTGCCGAACGATACGCGCGCGCGGCGCCGTCGGGGAGGCATCGAGAGCTCCCGCCGGCCGTTAAGAGAACCGGAACTCGTCCGCCACCTGACGCATCAATCGCTCCGGCGTGCTCACGTTCGGGAACATGAGTCCATCGCTGACGCGATTGAACGCGCAGCGCATCACCTCGAACCGCGCCGCCGCGAGCGCGTAGAGCAGGTCGAGCCCGTGCTGCGAGGCGAGTCGGTGCTCCGACGCGAGTTCGAACCCGCGCCGCCCGAGTCGGTCGAAATACTCGAGCGCCGGGCCCCCGCGCCGCGACTGGCGATGGGTGATGTGGTCGGGGAACATGCCGCTCAGCCAGAGCGCATAGTTGCCGAGATGCGCGCGCACGAGGAACGCGCGGCGCGGGTCGGGATCCTCGGCCGCTCCGAGCAACGCCGCGAGCGTGTCGTAGATCTCGTCATCGGCGTCGGAGATGCGGTTCGCGTTGCCGCGCGCGCCGAAATGGAGGAGGATTGCCGCCGCGTAATCCGCGAGCACGCGCTCGCGCTCACCCCCCTGCAGCAGCGCGTGCCGCACGACGACATACGCGAAGAGCGGGAGGGACGCGTGCGCACCGCGCGGCGTGCCGAGCAGCGCGCGCAACAGCGCCGGATCGTCGAGGAGCGCGTCGAGCCCCTGCTCCCGCAGCTCCGTCTCGCCGCGGACGCGATCGTCGCTGCCGCCCTGCGCCACGAGGGCGAGGGCGAAGGCGGCATCCTCTCGCGTGAGCCGTGAGCGGACATTGGCAGTGATCATGCGGTGACCTCCATGGAAGACCGTCGCTATGATACAATTGCCCCTTACCTCATCGACACCCGGACCCACCACTGTGGTTCCTGCGAGCGCCAAGCTGCGTGTGTTGCATCTTGACACCGGTCGCGAGTGGCGCGGCGGCCAGCGACAGGTGGAACTCCTCGCGACCGCCCTCCGCTCACGCGGCCACGAGCCACTCGTGGTGGTGACGCCGCGGTCGCCGCTGCATCGCCACCTGAAGTCGGCTGGCGTCGCCGTCGCGGCGATCCCGATGCGCAACACCCTCGACCTGCTCGCGGTGCGGCGGCTCCGCCGCCTCATCGCGACCTGGCGCCCCGCCGTCGTGCACGCGCACGACGCGCGGAGCCACTCTCTCGCCATGACGGCCCTCGTCGGCCGACGCAACAGCATCCCGCTCGTCGTGACACGGCGGTCCGCCGCGCCGCCGCGCGATCTGCTGCGGCGCGGCCCGCGCGTGTCGGCGTTCATCGCGATCTCCGACGCGGTGCGCCGCTCGCTCGTCGAGGCCGGCGTCGACCCCTCCCGCGTCGCGCGGGTCTATCCCGGCGTGTCACCGCCGGCGGGCGTCGAGCCGCGCGACTGGCGCTCGGAGTGCGGTTGGGAGGCCGAGACCGTGGTCGCCGGCGTGCTGGGCGAGCTCGCGACGCCCGGCGCGGCCGCGACGATGGAAGCGATCGCGCGCACGATGTCCGACGACGCGCGCGCGCGATTGCGCCTCGTCCTGCTCGGCGCGCGCGCGACCGGGCACCAGTCGATCGGCGACGTCGCCGCGTATCGCGCGGGGTTCGTCCACGACATCCATCGCGCGATCGCCGGGGTCGACCTGCTGCTCCATTCGGGGTCCGCCGAGGGACTCGGGACGGCGGTGATCGATGGCATGGCGTTCGGCGCCCCCTGCGTCGCGTTCGCCGGCGGGAGCGTCGCCGAGGTGATCGAGGACGGGCGCACCGGCGCGCTCGTCCCGCGCGACGACGTGGCCGGCTTCGCGCGCGCGGCGGCGCGCCTCGTCACCGACTCGGCGTACCGCAGCCGGCTCGCCGCGGCCGGCCGTGAACGGTCCCGCCAATTCGACCCCGCGCGGTCGGTCGAGGAGACGGTGCGCGTCTACCGTGACCTCATCGAACGTTCCGAGGTCTGATGGGATATGACTACGACGGGTGGTTCCGCCGCCCGAGCCTCCTTTAGCTTTCGACCGTGCTCTATATCTGCCTCCCGGCACACGACGAGGCCCAGACGGTGGGCGTGCTCCTGTGGCGCATCCGCAAGGTGTTCCAGGAGTACGCGCGCGAGTACGAGGTGCTCGTCTATGACGATGCGAGCGGCGACGCGACGCGCGAGGTCCTCGCGCCGTACGCGCGCGCGATGCCGGTGACGGTGCTCGGGAGCGCGTCGCGCGTCGGCTACGCGCGCGCCGTCGACGCGCTGCTCCGTGAGGCGTCGCGACGCACGAAGTACCCCCGCCGCGATGCGGTCGTGCTCATGCAGGCCGACTTCACCGACCGGCCGGAGTCGATCCCCGAACTCGTGAGGCGCTTCGAGGGCGGGGCCGACGTCGTCGTCGGCGAGCGCACGCTCGCGAACGACGCGCCGGAGTCCGTGCGCAAGCTCCATCGGCTCGTCGGCTGGCTGCCGCGCTTTTGGCCGATCCGCGCCGCGGTGAGCGTGCCCGGCGTGCGGGACCCGTTCGGCAGCTTCCGGCTCATGCGCATCACCGTCGTGCGCGAGTTGCTGCGGCTCACCGGGGACCTGCCCTTCTCGACGTCGATCGAGCCGTGGCAGGCGAACCTTGACTTGTTGCGCGACGCGGCCGCGCAGGCACGCCGTGTCGAGACGGTCGAGGTGACGCCACGCTTCGACCTGCGCCAGCGCGACACCCGACGCGACGCTTGGCCCGACGCGTGGAACATCGCCCGCGCCGCGTGGGCGAACCGCGCGCGCCCACCCCGGACCCAACCCGCGTCGTGACGGCCACCGCACGCGCGCTGCTGGCGACGACCCTCGCCTCCGCGCTGGCGGCCCCCGCCCTGGCCCAAGGCGAGCCGATGCCCGTCCCGTTCGAGACGGGCGAGACCCTCGTCTACGACGTGAAGTTCGGCGCGCTCAAGGTCGGCAACGGTCGCATGCAGGTCGTCGGCCAAGACACCGTCCGCGGCCAGCCGACCTGGCACGTGCGCTTCAACATCAGCGGCGGGACGTTCTTCTATCGAGTGAACGATGTCTACGAGAGCTGGATGGACATCTACACGCTGAACTCGCTGCGCTACGTGCAGGACACCGACCAGGGCTCGCGCGAACGCCAGCGCGCGTACGAGATCTTCCCCGACAAGGCGATCTACAACGAGGTCGCGAAGAACAATCGCGTCATGCCGTCGGTGAGCGAGCCCCTCGACGACGGGTCGTTCCTGTTCTTCATCCGCACCGTCGACCTCGTCGTCGGCGAGACGTACGACTTCAATCGCTACTTCAAGCCCGATCGCAACCCGGTGCGCATCCGCGTGCTGCGCAAGGAGCGCGTGAAGGTCCCCGCCGGCACGTTCGACGCGATCGTGGTGCAGCCGATCATCAAGACGTCGGGCATCTTCTCCGAGGGCGGACACGCCGAGGTCTGGCTCTCCGACGACGACAAGCGCATCATGTTGCAGATGAAATCGCGCCTCTCGTTCGGGTCGCTGAACCTCTACCTGCGCTCTTACCGCCTCGTCGGCCCCGACCCGAGGGCCGCGAACGCCGACTCCGCGCCCGGGGACCGGTGAAGGGAGAGCGCCGTCCGCCTCGCGAGGCGGACCTCGCGCGCGTCCGGACGATCCCCATCGCGACGCGCGCGAACAAGGTCCGCGCCGAGGAGTTCGCAAAGCCCCCCGGTGACGATCGCTCGTTCGATGCGTTCCTCGATTCCCTCCCTGACGTCCTGAAGGCGCAGGACCTGCGACGCGTGATCGATGCCGTCGCGCGCGCGGCGAAGCGGAAGCGCGCCGTCATCGTGATGCTCGGCGGGCACGTCGTGAAGACCGGCATCGCGCCGGTGCTCATCGACCTCATGAGGCGCGGCGCCATCACGCATCTCGCGATGAACGGGTCGGCGGCGATCCACGACTATGAGATCGCGCGATTCGGCGGCACCTCGGAGAATGTGGCCGGCGGATTGAAGGACGGCAGCTTCGGCATGGCCGAGGAGACCGGCCGCGGGCTCAATGAGGCGTTCGTCGCCGGGCAGACGCATGGATGGGGCATGGGCGAGTCGGTCGCGCGGGCCCTCGAGGCCGTCCCGGCCGGCGAGCTCGCCCACCCCGAGCTCTCGGTGTTGCTCGCCGCGCATCGCCAGTGGATCCCCGTCACGGTGCATGCCGCGTTGGGAGCCGAGATCATCCACCAGCACCCGGCAACGAGCGGCGCGGCGATCGGCGACACGAGCCACCGCGACTTCCGTCGGCTCGCCGCTTCGTGCGAGGATCTCCACCAAGGCGGCGTCGTCCTCAACCTTGGCAGCGCGGTCATCATGCCCGAGGTCTTCCTCAAGGCACTCACCGTGGCGCGCAACCTGCACGGTGGCAAGCCGACCGATTTCACGACGGCCGACTTCGACATGCAGCGGCACTACCGTCCGCGCGTGAACGTCGTGCAGCGGCCCGTGCTGGCGGGCGGCGAGGGATACGAGATCACCGGGCATCATGAGCTGATGATCCCGTTGCTGGCGTGGGGAATCGTCTCTCGCCTGTGATGCTGGAGTAGTGACGCGAGGAGTCGCCGGGCTTCTCCCCTGCCCTCTCTTCCTCCACCTCGACCGCAACAGGAAAGGGCCGCACGCTCTCGCGTGCGGCCCTTTCTCTCTCCCTGGTCGCCGAAGCCCGTCAGTCGCCGCCGAACTTGGCGCGCAAGTCACGCGCCGTGTCCGGCGCGAAGATCTTCAGCAACAGGTAGATGACGGCGCCGATCACCAAGGCCGGGATCGAGATGCCGATCAACCAGAACAGGATCTGGAAGAGTCCGCCGAGGATGCCGAACGCGAGCCGCAGGACGAAGAGGCCGACAATCGCGATGACGCCGATGGTGAAGATGGTGCGCAGCATTCGATTCGCTCCCAGGGAGTGGGGTTCGCCGTTCATTACGACCGGCGTGCGGCAACGGTTTCCAAGGGCGGGACGTTGAGCGGGTGTGTGGCGCTACGGCGCGCCGGCCGAAGACCGCCCAGCGTCCACACGCGCCGGGCACCGTTGATGGCATAACCGCCTTTTGTAGATTTTGGCGGTTAGCGCCACTACAATCGGCTGGGACACCCGGATATCTTCCCGCACTGCACCAAGCCAGCGCCGCTCCCGCCGGTTCCCGGCCAGTCCCCTCCTCTTCACGGGTCGTCCCTGGAAATGGGTGAGGTCCTGTACCAGATCATGGGGCGGCATCGCGCCGAACCCCTCCCCGAGCGCAAGCCGTCCTGGCTGAAGGTCAAGGCGCCCGGCGGGCCGAACTACCTGCATCTCAAGCAGTTGATGCGGGAGCTCGACCTCCACACGGTGTGCGAGGAGGCCCACTGCCCGAACGTCGGCGAGTGCTGGGAGCATGGTACCGCGACGTTCATGATCCTCGGCGACGTCTGCACGCGGAACTGCGCGTACTGCGCCGTCGCCCATGGCCGGCCCCCCAAGTTCGACCCCGCCGAGCCGGGCCGCGTGGCCGAGGCCGCGCGCAAGATGAACCTGCGCCACGTCGTGCTGACGAGCGTCGATCGCGACGACCTCCCCGACTTCGGCGCGTGGGCGTTCGCGGAGACGATCCGGCAGATCCATGACGCCGTGCCCGGCTGCTCGGTCGAGGTCCTCGTCCCCGACTTCCAGGGGAACGTCGAGTCGATCAAGTCGGTCCTCGAGGCGCGCCCCGAAATCTACAACCACAACACCGAGACCGTCCCGCGCCTCTACAAGAAGGCACGGCCGGGCGGCCGCTACGAGCGCGTGCTCGAGATCTTCCGCGTGAGCAAGCGCCTCGCCCCCGACATCCCGACGAAGACGGGCATCATCCTCGGCATGGGCGAGACGAACGAAGAGGTCCTCGAGACGATGCGCGAACTGCGCACCGTCGACGTCGACATCCTCACGCTCGGCCAGTACCTGCGTCCCTCCGACGACCACATCGCGCTCGACCGCTATGTCACGCCCGACGAGTTCGCGATGTTCCGCCGCGAAGGCATGGCGATGGGCTTCAGGCACGTCGAGAGCGGGCCGCTCGTTCGTTCATCGTACCACGCGTGGGAGCAGGTGCAGGCGGCAGAACTGCAGAGGTAAAGCGCAGGTGGCAGAGGGCGGGTGGCAGGAGCCACCAACCCTCGCCCACCGCGCCTACTCCGCATCGCCGTCACTGCCACCTGCCACCTGCCCTCTGCCACCTCCAAGAATGGCCACCAAGAAGAAGTCCGACCCGAAAGACGCCAAGCTCCCCGGCGATCCTACGCTCCGCAAGGAACTCCTGCACTCGATGCTCCTCCAGCGCCGCTTCGAGGAACGCGTCGGCGAGGCGTACGCCTTGGGCAAGATCGGCGGCTTCTGCCATCTCTACATCGGGCAGGAAGCCGTCTCGACCGGCGTCATCTCGATGCTGCGCGACGATGATTACATCGTCACGACGTATCGCGATCATGGGCAGGCGCTCGCGCGCGGCATGACGCCGCGGTCGATCATGGCCGAGCTCTTCGGCCGCATCGACGGCTGCTCGCGTGGCAAGGGCGGCTCGATGCACCTCTTCGACCGCAACGTGAACTTCCTCGGCGGCCATGGTATCGTCGGCGGGCACGTCCCACTCGCCGCCGGCGTCGGCTTCGCGATCAAGTACCGCGGCGGCGACCAGGTCATCGCCTGCTTCATGGGGGAGTCGGTCGTGAACACCGGCGCGTTCCACGAGGCGCTCAACATGGCCGCGCTCTGGAAGCTCCCCTGCATCTTCATCATCGAGAACAACAAGTACGGCATGGGCACCGCCGTCGAGCGCGCCGCCGCGATCAAGGACCTCTCGCGCCGCGCCGATTCCTACGACGGCATGTACGCCGAGCATGTCGACGGCCAGGACGTCCTCGCCGTGCGCGCCGCCACGCAGCGCGCCCTCGACGTCGCCCGCAAGGAGCAGAAGCCCGTCCTCCTCGAGGTGCGCACCTACCGCTACATGGGCCACTCGATGTCCGACGCCGTCTCCGGCACCTACCGCAGCAAGGCCGAGCTCGACGAGTACCTCAAGCGCGACCCGATCAACCTCCTCAAGGCCAAGATGCTCGACGACGGCGTGATCACCGACGACGACTTCGCCGCGATGGAACAGGAGATCAAGGCGGTCTGCCAGGACTCCTGGGACTTCGCCGACGCCTCCCCGGAGCCGCCGCTCGAGGCGCTCCACGAAGACGTCCTCGTCACCACGGAGAGCTGAGCGATGGCCATCATCACGTATCGCGAAGCCCTCAACCAGGCGCTGCGCGAGGAAATGTCCCGCGACGACCGCGTCTTCCTCATGGGTGAGGAAGTCGCCCAGTACAACGGCGCCTACAAGGTCTCCAAGGGCCTGCTCGACGAGTTCGGCGAGATGCGCGTCGTCGACACGCCGATCACCGAACTCGGCTTCGCCGGCGTCGGCGTCGGCGCGGCCATGGTCGGCCTGCGCCCGATCATCGAGTTCATGACCTGGAACTTCGCGATCCTCGCGCTCGACCAGGTCGTCAACGCCGCCGCGAAGATGCTCTACATGTCGGGCGGCCAGTACCCGATGCCGATGGTCTTCCGCGGACCGAATGGCGCCGCGCTCCAGCTCTCGGCCCAGCATTCGCAGGCCTGGGAGTCGTGGCTCGCGCACATCCCGGGTCTCAAGGTCGTCACCCCCGGCACGCCGTACGACGCGAAGGGCCTCCTCAAGTCGGCGATCCGCGACGACAACCCCGTCGTGATGCTCGAGGGCGAGATGCTCTACAACACGAAGGGCGAGGTGCCGGAGGACGAGTACCTCGTGCCGATCGGCAAGGCCGACCTCAAGCGCGAGGGCGAGCACTGCTCGATCATCACGCACGGCAAGATGGTGCTCGTCGCGATGGCGGTCGCCGACACGCTCGCGAAGGAGGGCATCAACGTCGACGTCGTCGACCTCCGCACCGTCCGTCCCATGGACGTCGAGGCGATCACGACCTCGGTGCGCAAGACGAACCGGGCCGTCGTGCTCGAGGAAGGGTGGGAGATCGCCGGCATCGGCGCGCAGGTCGTCGACTACATCCAGCGTGAGTGCTTCGACGACCTCGACGCGCCGGTCGTGCGCGTACACCAAGCCGACGTGCCGATGCCGTACGCCAAGGGACTCGAGAAGGCGGCGAAGCCCGATGCCGCCAAGACCATCGCCGCCGTCAAGAAGGTGATGTATGTCGACTAAGGTCTACATGGAGGCGCTGAGCCCCACGATGGAGGAAGGCCGCCTCGTGAAGTGGCTGAAGAAGGAAGGCGACGCCGTGAAGAGCGGCGACGTGCTCGCCGAGGTCGAGACCGACAAGGCGGTCATGGAGCTGACCGCGCGCGGCGACGGCGTGCTGCGCAAGCAGATGATCGCCGAAGGCACGACCGCGGCCGTCGGCTCGCTCGTCGGCGTGATCGCCGGCGCGGACGAGGACATCTCGGCGATCGCCGGCGGCGGCGAGGCGAAGGCCGCCGAATCCGCGAAGGCCGCGACGCCGAAGGATGGCGCGAAGGAGCCACCGCGTGGCGACCCGGCGAAGGACGCGAGCGTCGGCGAGGAACCGGCGAAGGTCAAGGCGGCGACGCCCGACACCTCAGCGCCTGCTCCCTCGGCGGTATCTGCAGAGGCCGGGGCGCCGACGCGCCAGCCGGGCGAGCGTCCGCGCTCGTCGCCGCTCGCGCGACGCATCGCCGGCGACAAGGGCATTGATCTCGCCGGCGTGCAAGGCTCCGGCCCGGCCGGTCGCATCATCAAGCGCGACATCGAGGCTGCGCGCGCCGGCGGTGGCACGCGCGCCGCGACGCCCGCCGCCGCAGGCAAGGCCGCGCCCGCGCGCCGCGCGCCGGGCGGCCCCGAGTACCGCGACGAGCCCCTCACGCAGATCCGCAAGACGATCGCGCGCCGGCTCTCCGAGTCCATCGGTCCCATCCCGACGTTCTACCTCACCGCCGAGTTCGACCTCTCGCGCGCGGCCGAGATGCGCACCGCCGCCGCCGAGATGGGCGACGAGTTCAAGGTCTCCTTCAACGACATCATCTTGAAGGCGACCGCGACGGCGCTCGCGCAGCACCCCGAGGTGAATGCGCACTGGCTCGGCGACAAGATCCGCTACTTCGACACCGTGCACCTCGGCATGGCGGTCGCGACCGACGACGGCCTCATCGTGCCGGTGATCTTCAACGCCGAGCAGAAGCGGCTCTCGGAGATCTCGGCCGAGGCGAAGTCGCTCGCGAAGCGCGCGCGCGAGCGGAAGCTCAAGCCCGAGGAGTTCACCGGCTCGACGTTCTCCGTCTCGAACCTCGGCATGATGCAGATCGACCAGTTCACGGCGATCATCAACCCGCCGGAGTGCGGCATCCTCGCGATCGGCGCGATCGAGGACAAGGTCATCGTCGGCGCCGACGGCGGCTTCGAGGTGCGCAAGAAGCTGCGCGTGACGATGAGCTGCGACCATCGCGTGATCGACGGCGCGGTGGGGGCGCGGTTCCTCCAGACGCTCCGTCGGCTGATCGAGAATCCGCTGCTCTTGGTGTTCTGAACTGCAGATCGTAGAGGGTAGGTGGTAGAAGGTAGAGAACGACACTCGCCCTCGAACACGCTCGCGCACCCCTCGTCATACGTTTCTACACTCTACTCTCTACCATCTACACTCTGCCCCTATATGGCCTCCTTTGACG
>CAYSAR010000070.1:0-9918 GCA_964428985.1 uncultured Gemmatimonadaceae bacterium
CGAGATGATCGCGAGCTACTCGATGTTCGCGAACCTCGGCTGGCGCGTCCCGCCGACGCCGATCCTGCGTGTCGAGACGACCGACGGCCGCGTGCTGTTCGATGCCGAGCCGGAGCGCATCCAGGTCCTCTCGCGCGAGGAGGCTTGGCTCATGGTCGACATGATGAAGGACGTCGTGAACCGCGGATCGGGTTGGCGCGCCGTGCGCAACGCCGGCTTCACGATTCCCACGGCCGGCAAGACGGGCACGACGAACGATTACACGGACGTCTGGTACATCGGGTACACGACCGATCTCGTCGCCGGTGTCTGGATGGGCTTCGACCGGCCGCGCGAGATCATGCCCGACGCGCAGGGCGGCCGCCTCGCCGCACCGGCGTGGACGGCGTTCATGCGCGAGGTCTATCAGCGCAAGCCGGCGCCGCCCGATTGGCCGCGCCCGCCCGGCATCCTCGCGATGACGATCGATCCGGCGACCGGGCTGCGCGCCGGCCCGAACTGCTGGTCCGACTCGCTCCGCGTGGAGTACTTCCTCGTCGGCACCGAACCGACGATGGAGTGCCCGAGACCCAGCATCTTCTGATGCCACCCGGCGCGCGCACTCGGTTCCACGCGCGCTGGGTCGTCCCGGTGGCCACGCCGCCGGTCGAGCGCGGCACCGTCGTCGTCGAGGATGGGCGCATCCTCTGGGTCGGGCCGCGCGACCACGCGCCGGCCGGTGGTGACGACGAGGATCTCGGCGAGGGCATCCTCCTCCCGGGCTTCGTGAACGCGCACACGCACCTCGAGCTCACGGTGATGCGTGGCTTTCTCGAGGACCTGTCGTTCTTCGATTGGGTGCGCACGCTCACCGAGGCGCGCCGCGACGTGCTCGCGCTGCGCGACCTCGCCGACTCGGCGCACCTCGGTGTCGCCGAGGGACTCGCCGCCGGCATCACGACGTTCGGCGACACCGGCGATTCCGACGCGCCATTCGACGCGATGCTGGCGCTCGGCGCGCGCGGCATCGCGTATCGCGAGGTCTTCGGTCCCGATCCGGAGCAGATGCCGACGTCGCTCGAGGGACTCCGTGAGAAGGTCAACGCGATGCGCAACAGACGCCGCTGGTACACGTCGGCGTCTCACCACATGCGCCGTACTCGGTGAGCGATCGCCTCTTCTACGAGGTCGGGACGTATGCGGCGCGCGAGAAGCTCCCGATCGCCGTGCACGTGGCCGAGAGCGAGGAGGAATCAGCGCTCGTCGAGCGTGCCGAAGGGCCGTTCGCGACGTTCCTCGCGGGGCGGGGCATCGTCGTCGAGCCCCGGGCGCCTTCGCCGATCGGCCTGCTGCGCGTCGCCGGCCTGCTGCGCGCCGGCACGCTGCTCATCCATTGCGTGCGCGCGAGCGGCGATGACATCCGTCACCTCGCGCAACACGGGTGCGGCGTCGCGCACTGTCCCGCCTCGAACGCGAAGCTCGGGCACGGCACCGCGCCGCTCACCGAACTCGTCGCCGCCGGCGCGCGCGTCGGGATCGGGTCGGATTCGATGGCATCGAACAACCAGATGGACATGCTGACGGAGGCCCGTCTCGCGTTGCTGCTCCAGCGGGCGCGCGGCAACAAGGCGCGACACGCGCTCAACGCACGCGCCGCGCTGCGGCTCGCGACACTCGGCGGCGCCGAGGCGCTGCGCCTCGACGCCGAGGTGGGATCGCTCGAGCATGGCAAGCAGGCGGACATGGTCGCGATGTCATTGGATGCGGCGGCGGGGCCGGTCCAGGATCCGGTCACCGCGCTCGTCTTCTCGCCACGGGCCGCCCGCGTCCGCCGCGTCTGGGTCGCGGGTCGCGAACGGGTGCGCGACGGGGTCGTCTGTGGGTTCGATCCCGCCATCCCGGCGCGCGTCTCCGCCGCTGCGGCGCGACTGTCGCAGTGGCGCCACGTGCGTACCGGCCGTTAGGTTCACTTGTCCCCAGGGAGGTCCACGTGACGGTTGGTTGCCTCGCCCTGAACGCGTCCTTCGAACCATTGACGATGGTCCCGCTCAAGCGGGCGCTCCGCCTTGTGATCGATGGCAAGGCCGAGATCGTCGAAGCGGATCGCGGACGGGCCGTGCGTTCCGAGCACCTTGCACTCCCGCGGCCGGCGGTGATCCGGCTGCGGAAGTTCGTGCACGTGCCTCGGCGCTTCCGGCGGCAGGTGACCAACACCTTCCTGTTCGCTCGCGACGGCTACAAGTGCCAGTACTGCGGGCGCGGCGGCTACGAACTCCGGCCGCGCGAGTCGCTCACGCGCGACCACGTCGTGCCGATGTCGCGCGGCGGGTTGAACGTGTGGACGAACGTCGTGACGGCGTGCTCGACCTGCAACACGCGCAAGGCGAACCACCTGCTCGACGAATGCGGAATGCACCTGCTGCACAAGCCGGTCGAGCCGCACTTCGTCCATCTCGCGTGGGCGGTGCGCCGTCTGACGCCGACGCAGGCGCGGTACATCAAGCTCTTCTACGGTGGTGACGTCGTGCGCGAACTCCAGGCCCGCGAACGCGCGCAGGCGCGGTTCAAGGATCCGTCGCAGGTCGTGCTCTGAGGCCTTAACCGCACACGGCCGAGGCACCGAGGGCACCGAGGTTCGGTGCACGGGCGACAAGCGGGCAGGATGCGTCCTTCGCGAAAGACCCTCGGTGCCCTCGGTGGGTTGCTGTTGGCAGTTCGCGGTTCGTCGATTGAACTACGATCGCGGCCGGAACGACGACGACCGCTCCACGTACTCCCTTCGCTCCGCCCCCAGCAACCGTGCCGCGAGCGCGCGCAGGCCACGCGTGAACGCCGTCCCCGGGTTCGCCTCGCCCCGCACCGCCGGCTCGAGGTCCCCCCGCAACCACCGGTTCACCTCGTCGAGGTCCGACACCGACATCGCCTCGACATCGAGCGTCACCCGATAATAGAAGCGCCGGTTCGACCGCGGCGCGCTGATCGGGACGCGCACCGGGCGCGAGACCGCCGCCTCCGCGTCGGCGATCTCCGCGAACGCACCGAGCGACAGCACGTGGTCCCCGACGCGTTGCACGACCTCGTACGTCTGCTCGACGCCGCGGAACCGTACGATCACGTCCCACTCGGCCGCGCGGATGAGCTCGTCGAAGAACCCATCGGCCCAGAGCTCGACGCGATAGTGCAGGTGGGCGCCGAAGCCGCTGCGCAGCAGCTCGCGCGTGCGCTCGTCGCTGAGCATCGCGCGCGACCGCACGAGCGGTCCCTCCACCGTCAGCCGCGTCGCGTTGGGCAGCTGCACCTCGAGGCCCGGACGCTCCTGCGCCGCGAGCGCGCCCCCGCGTGGCGCGGGCGCGAGCGACGCGAAGGCCAGGAGGCCGGACGCGACGAGGCGACGGACGGCGGTGGGGAAGCCGGCGATCACGTCAGAATCGTCGCCCGAGTCGGACGATGACGTTCACCGGCTCCCGTCCCGTGCTCGTCGACTTCGCGAGATAGACGCCGAGGCTGCCGAAGTCGAGACCGACGCCGATGCTCGTGCGGAACGTCGAGAGCGGCGGCAGGCCATGCTCGTGCCGCACGCCGGGCGCGCCCTCCTGCACGCCCCATCCGCGCCCGGCGTCGGCGAACAGCACCCACGCGCCACGCGTGTTGAACCCCGGACGCCACCAATCGTCATCGTGGTCGTTGCGGAACACGTCGATGTCGAACTCCTGGCGCAGCTCGAGCTGCGCGAGCGCGATGCGATCGCAGAGCGTCGGGCGGCCAGCGCGCGAGTCGGCGCCGCCGCAGGTGAACACGTCGTTCGCGTCGTACCAATTGCGGCGGAAGTCGTACCCCTCGACCGAACCCGGACCGCCGATCGAGAGGCGGCGCTGGAGCGGGAGTTGGTCGCCTCCGAGCCATCCGCCGGCGACGATGCGCGCGTTGATCGCCGTGCCATACGCGATGCGCGTGTAGCGGCGCGCGTCGATGAACCCGCGCGTGTAGTTGACGTCCTCTTCGACCGGGATGATCGGCAGCGGCCCGGGGTCGCGCGCGATGCTGCCGCGTCCGCGCTCGATGTCGGCGCGCACGTACCAGCCGCCGAGCCAAGGCGAGCGGAAGCGGTCACGCGTGTCGACGACGAGGCGCAGCGACGTCAGGTCCACCGTGCCGACGTCCAGGCTCGGGTTCGCCCGCCAGGCATCGTCGCCGCGGAAGAGCGTGAACGGGTTGCGCTCGAGCGGCGAATGCCAGCGCTCGCTCCCGGCGGCGACGCTCAGCGAGACTTCGTCACCGAGGCGCAGGCCGACCGACCCCTCGCCACCGTGCCGGCCGTACCAGTCGCGCATGTCGCGCTTCAGCACGAACGACGCGAGCCCCGCCTCGGTATCGGTGAGCTGCCACGACTCGACCGGCGAGATGAGGTCGTACGCGCGCGCGCCGACGACGAGGCCGTTGCGCACGCCGAGGCGCAGGTCGGCGCGGATGTCGTGGCCGATGGTGCCCCGTCCCCACTTGATCGGCTCCGCGCTGCGCACGACGCCGAACGCCTCGACCTCCACGCGTCCCCAGCTCGTCGGACGGCGGATGCGCGGCCCGATGACGGCCGAGAGCCCCTCGACGCGGTTGTACGAGCGGGCCGCGAGGAACCAGAGGTCGGTGTACGAGTCGCCGCGGCTGTCGCCCGCACTGTGCCCGAAGCGCGGGCGCCAGTCGACGCCGCGATCCTCGGGCACGAGCTCGCCGTCGACGATCGAATAGAAGAGCAACTCCGCCTGCGTGCGCACCTCGCCGGCGATGCGCACGTCGTCGTCGCGCCGCACCGAGCCACCGACGACGACGACGTGCTCGCCGATCTCGGCCCCGCCGAGCAGGCGCACGTCGGCGTTGATCGCGACGAGCGTGCCGGTGACGCGGCCGGCGATGGTGACCGGGCCGTTCAGCACGGCGACGTCGCCGGCGATCGTGCTGTCGGCGGGGAGGTCGAAGAGGCCCGACACGCGCAGCGTGCGCGGGTCGTTGTAGGTGCTCACGGCGAGTGACGCCACGCTCTGGCGCTGCTGCGCCTGCAGTTCGCCGGGACAGGCGCAGGCGACGAGCGCGAGACACGCGATGAATCGCGCGCCGAGTCGCGCACCGAGTCGCGCACCGATGCGCGGCAGGGACTTCGGCATCATGGTCTCCACGGGTTCGGGACGCCGCCGTCGAGTGCAGGGCGTGTGCCGTACGTCACAATGTGCGCGATCGGCGCCCAACGTGTTGTCGCGGCGGCACCTGCGTGCTGGCCCCTCGTGGCGGTGCATCGATCCTGTATACCCGATGGGACACGCAGTGTCGGCGCGAGTGTGTCGATTCCGTACGTCGTGACGGCCCCGCGGCGCGTCGCGCCGGTCACTCGACCGCTCCGGCGACGCCGAGGCGCTTCATGCGACGATAGAGGTTCGGGCGATCGGTTTGGAGCCGTCGCGCCGCCTCGGCCACGACGCCGTTCGAAGACGAGAGCGCGCGCGTGATGAGGAGCCGTTCGTACTCGTCGAGCGCCTCGCTCAGCGCGACGTCGAGTCGCTCGCCGGCCGGTAGCTCGGCGGGACGCGCCGTCGTCCCCTCGCCGGCGGGCAGCACGCTCGCGACCTCGGCCGCGCCGATCGTCGCGCCGGCGTGGAGGATGCCGAGGCGCTCGACGATGTTCGCGAGCTCGCGCACGTTGCCCGGCCAGCGATAGCGCGTGAGCGCATCGAGCGCCGGCGCGCTCCACGTCGGTGCCGGCTGCGCCATGCGTCGACGGTGCAGCGCCGCGAAGTGCGAGACGAGCGCGGGGATGTCATCCGGTCGCTCGCGCAGCGGCGGCACGTGCAGCGGGATCACGTTGAGCCGGAAGTAGAGGTCCTCGCGGAAGCGGCCCTCGCGCACCTCCTTCGCGAGGTCGCGGTTCGTCGCCGCGAGCACGCGCACGTCGACCTTGATCGGCCGTCCGCCGCCGACGCGCTCGATCTCGCGCGCCTCGATCGCGCGCAGCAGCTTCGCCTGCGCCTCGGCCGAGAGCTCGCCGACCTCGTCGAGCAGCAGCGTGCCGGTGTGCGCGAGCTCGAACCGCCCGATGCGTCGCTCGGTCGCGCCGGTGAACGAGCCACGCTCATGTCCGAACATCTCGCTCTCGACGAGGTCGCGCGGGATCGCCGCGCAGTTGACGCGCACGAACGGCTTGTCGCGCCGCGGACTTTGACCGTGGATCGCCGACGCGACGAGTTCCTTGCCCGTTCCCGACTCGCCGCCGATGAGCACGCGCGCATCGCTCGGCGCGACGCGCGCGATCATCTCGCGCACCGCGCGCATCGCCGGGCTGTCCCCGACGAGCTCGCCGGCGAGGCCGAGATCGGCCCGCAGGGCGGAGCGTTCGCGCCGGGCCTGTCGCAGTTCGAGCGCGCCGCCGAGCGCGAGCAGCACGCCCTCGGGCGTCAGCGGCTTCTCGAGGAAGTTCACCGCGCCGAGCCGTGTCGCCTTCACCGCGTCGGCGAGGCCGGCACGGCCGGACATCATGACGACCGGCAGGTCGGGATACCGCTCGCGCAGCTTCTCGAGAAGCTCGAGGCCGTCGGTCGGGCCGGGCATCATGAGGTCGAGCAGCACGAGATCGGGCTCGAGCTCGATCGCGCGCTCGAGCCCCGCCTTCGCGTCGGCGGCGTCGCGCACCTCGAAGCCCTCGGCGCCGAGCAGCGCGCCGACCATGCGCCGGATGTTCGGCTCGTCGTCGACGATGAGGACCGACGGCATCAGCGCGGGACCTCGTGCTCTCCCTGGCCGCGCTCGTCTTGCCGCTCGGGGGGGAGCGCCTGCAGCGGCGCGCGCTCGGCGAGGAGCCGCGTGACGAAGCGTTGGCCCTCGGAGATGCGTTCGATCTCCACCGCGAGCGTGTCGACCGCCGTCTCGATGCGCGCCAGTCGCTCGTCGCGCTCGATGTCGGCGCGCGTGACGACCGGCATCTGGGCCCGCCGCTTCGCGTACGCGCGGATCAACGGAATGCCCAGCCCGAGCACGATCACCGTGAAGAAGAAGCCGCCAATCGCCAGGATGTCCTCGTCCATGCCCGCTCCCGTGCCTACGCGTGAGTCCCGTCGGCGACCTTCGCCGGCAGGTGGAACCTGATTTCCGTACCGCGCGACGCGCCCGTCGTCGCGCTCACCGCCTCGACCCGGCCGTGATGCGCGAGCACCGTCTGCTTCACGATCGCGAGTCCGAGTCCGGTGCCGCCGGTCTTCGCCGTCACGTACGGCTCCCAGATGCGCTCGAGCTGTCCGGCGGCGATGCCATGCCCTTCGTCGCGCACGGCGACCGTGACCTCGCCATCGGCGCGCGACACGCGCAGGACGAGGCGCCCCTTGCCATCCATCGCATCGACGGCGTTCAGCACGACGTTCGAGAGCGCGCGATGCAGCGCGTCATGCTGGCCGAGCACGACGAGCGGTCCGGCACCGATGTCGAGCGAGACGTCCACCGTCGGCGGCAGCAGCGTACGCGCCGCCTCGCGCGCGAGGTCGCCGAGATCCACGTCGGCGGTCGGACCCTCGGGTAGCCGGCCGAACTGCGCGAAGCTCTTCGCCATCGCCTCGAGTCGCGCCGACTCGGCGTCAAGGACGTCGACCGTCTCCTGTGCCTCCGGTCCGGCCTGCCGGCGCAGGCTCGCGACGGCGAAGCGAATCGGCGTGAGCGGGTTCTTGAGTTCGTGCGCGACCTGCCGCGCCGATTCTCGGAACGCCGCGAGTCGCTCGGCCTCGAGCGCCGCGCGCAGGCCGGCCTCGAGCTCGGCTTCCATCGCACGCATGCGCTCACGCAGGACGCCGAACTCCGGCGCTCCCTTCGCCTCGCCCTCGGAGGGCGACGGCAGCCGTTCGCCTTGCGCGATGCGCGTGGTCCACCCGACGAGTTCGTCGAGGGGCCGCGAGAGCTGTCGGCTTAGGTGCCCCGCGACGCGCGACGCGAGCAGCGAGAGCGCGACGAGCATGAAGAGGCCGAGCAGCGCGACCGCCGGGACCGCACGCTCGGCGAGGTAGCGGAAGCGTCGTGCCTGGAGTCGCGACTCGCCAAGCTCCGCCTCGTGACGCGCGAGCGCCTCGCGCGCGGCCGCCGACCCTGGCGCCTCGCGCGTGAGTCGGATCGCCTCCTCGCCGCTCTCGGCGACCTGCTCCCAGGCGCCGGTACCCGTGAGTATTGGCAGCACCCGCGCTGCGACGCCGCTCCACATGAGCGTCAGCACGATGCTCGGCACGAACGCGAAGAGCGCGAGGATGACGAAGAGGCGGGAGCGAAAGCGAAAACGCCGCACAGAGGGGGGTACGCAGGGGGGAGCTGAGGTGTTTCAGGATGACACAGTATACGGTGCGGGATGCGGGGGGAGGGATGCGGAACTGCGACTCGAGATTCGAGGAGTGAGTCGAGGGGCGAGATGCGAGGGGGATTCGAGAGGCTCCCCGCCCGCCATTCCTCGCCTCTCGAATCCCGATTCAGTCATCGAATCTCGAGTCGCCGTCCCCCGCACCCCTCGTCCCGCACCCCGCATCTCGAAGAGCCACTGTCATTTATCCCAAGACCGACTAAATTGAACTCGCTACGCCTATGCTCTTAGCGCGTCGATGACCTTCAGCCTACGGCGTCGGTCATCGGCACGCCGGGCGCATGGAGCCGTGGCTCGTTGCGGGCAAGCGGTCCGCGCCAGAGGCGTCTTCCGGAGAGCAGCAGGGCGAACGACGTTCGCCGCCCCCCGGACGAGTTTGTGAGCGCAGTCGGGACCGCCCGGGACCCGCGCTCACTCATTGGGCGGCCAACGCGTCGCCAAGACAAAGGATCAGATGCACCCACGTTCCTCGCACGCCGCCGCCGCGCGTCCCGCGCGCGCCGCGGTGGCCCCGCTGCATCGCGGGCCGCAGGCGACCTCCATCGGCTCGGGCACGCACGCCCCCAACGCCGCCCTGCTCATCGACTTCGACAACGTCACGATGGGGATCCGCTCCGACCTCCAGACGGAGCTCCGCAACCTCCTCAGCAGCGCGATCATCTCCGGCAAGGTCGCCGTGCAGCGCGCCTACGCCGACTGGCGTCGCTACCCGCAGTACATCGTCCCGCTGAGCGAGTCGTCGATCGACCTCATCTTCGCGCCGGCCTACGGTTCCTCGAAGAAGAACGCGACCGACATCCGCCTCGCCGTCGACGCCGTCGAGCTCGTGTTCACGCGACCCGAGATCGGCACCTACATCCTCCTCTCCGGCGACAGCGACTTCTCGTCGCTCGTGCTCAAGCTCAAGGAGTACGGCAAGTACGTCGTCGGCGTCGGCATCAAGGAGAGCTCGAGCGACCTGCTCGTGCAGAACTGCGACGAGTACTACTCGTACAACGCGCTCGCCGGCCTCGTGAAGAGCGGCGACGAGACGGGCGTGAAGAAGTGGGACCCCTGGGAGCTCGTCACCGAGGCGATCGGTCGCATGCAGAAGAACGGCGACGTCATGCGCTCCGACCGGCTCAAGCAGGTCATGCAGGAGATCGACGCGACGTTCGACGAGAAGGACCTCGGCATGTCGAAGTTCTCGCGCTTCTGCATGGAGGCGGCGCACAAGGGCCTGCTGCATGTGAACAAGCTCGAGAACGGCCAGCTCGAGGTCGGTCCGCCGCGGAAGGGCGAGGCGGCTGCCGCGCCGCTCGCGCCGCCGGCGACGCCGGCCGAGCGCGCGGAACGTGCTGAGCGCGCCGACGAGGAGCGCGAAGGCCGTCGTGGCGGACGCGGTCGTCGCGGCCGCGGCGGGCGTGGACGCGAGGAGCGCGGCGCGCGGCCCGAGACGCCGGGCGGCACGCCGGCGGTCGCGGCCGAGGCCGAGGGCAACGGCGCGCGTCCGCAGGGCGAGCGGCATCGCGACTCTAAGCGCGATTCGCAGCGCGATTCGCAGCGAGAGTCGCGTGGACCGAAGCCCG
>CAYSAR010000071.1:0-1212 GCA_964428985.1 uncultured Gemmatimonadaceae bacterium
GCCGATCACGGCGGGGTGCCGCATGGTGAAGGACGCGCACGAGATCGCGCTGATGCGCCACGCGAGCAAGGTCACGCTTCGCGCGTACGAGGCGGCGTGGAAGTCACTGAAGGAAGGCATGACGCAGGATGACTTCCAGCGGCTCGTCGAGCTCGCGCACCGGCAGCTCGGCTACGCGGGATCGGCCGGCGTGCAGGTCGGGAAGTACGCCGCGCTCCCGCATGGCTCGGCGACGCCGCAGGTCGTGCGCGAAGGGAGCATCCTGCTCATCGACGGCGGCTGTAGGGTCGAGGGCTACACGTCGGATCTCTCGCGCACGTTCGTGCTCGGCACGCCGACGCAGAAGATGAAGGACGTGTTCGAGATCGAGCATCGCGCGCAGTCGGCTGCGCTCGCGGCGGCCCGGCCCGGCGTGCCCTGCGAGGCCGTCGACGCGGCGGCACGCAAGGTGATCGTCGACGCCGGCTTCGGCCCCGACTACAAGTACTTCAGCCATCGCGTCGGCCACGGCATGGGCATGGACGGGCATGAGTGGCCGTACCTCGTGCGCGGCAACAAGCTCCCGCTCGCGCCGGGCATGACGTTCTCCGACGAGCCGGGCATCTATATCCCCGGCGAGTTCGGCGTGCGGCTCGAGGACGACATGGTGATCACCGAGAGCGGCGCCGAGCTGTTCACGCCGCAGTCGCCGAGCCTCGAGCAGCCGTTCGCGACGTCCTGAGGGCCCCCGCCGGGGTCCCTCATCGCGGCATCGCCGGCGCTACACCGGCGTGATCGGCCGCTCAACCTGCCGCGGCTCGGGGAGTTTCTGCGCCTCGAGCTTCGCGTAGAAGCGCTGGATCTCGCCGAGCCGCTCAACCTCCAGTGCGATGGCCTCGACGGCATGCTCGATGCGTGCGAGGCGTTCGTCGGAGGGCGGCAGTTGCCGCTCGGCGGCGCGGTATCGGGCGACCGCGCCGAGCACCAGGTTGATGACCAGGCCGCCGACGAGTGTCAGCCCGCCGATCGCCATCGCAAGGACGATCACCCCGCCCGTATCCATCTACTCCTCCTTCTCGGCATCGCGCCGGACCCACCACGCGGCGGCGATGATCACGAGGCCGACGGCGAGCGCGCCTGGGGCAGTGAGCAACCTAGTGTGATCGATGCGCATGGGGTGCTACCTCCGCGGTTGATGCCCTACTCCGGGACGTCCCTCACCTCGATCCGCAC
>CAYSAR010000071.1:1222-9880 GCA_964428985.1 uncultured Gemmatimonadaceae bacterium
ACCTGCCGCACCCCGCGGCTCGCTCCATGGTCGCCGTCAATGATGATACGGCGCGGACCGATGTTCGGTGGCAACGACTTGCCATCCTCGCGATCCACGAGCGTGATGCGGCGAGCGCCGAGGCTCGGGTCGAGGTCGCTGAGTGCGATGAGCGCCGAATAGCCGTCGGCGCCGACGAAGATCACGACGCGGCGGAGCTGCGCGCGCCGCAACGAATCGACCGGGGTCACGTCGGGGAGCCGCAGGACCTCGCGGAGGTCGACGCCTTCATACGTCCAGCGATTCTGGTGCGCGTTCGCGGTGCCGCTCACGCGGGGCAGCTGCGCGAGCCGCGCGGCAGTGAGGACGACGGTCGAACCGTCGGGCCGTCGCACTTCGAGGGGCTCGCTGGATTGTGCGTGTGCCGCCGTTGCGAAGATCAGCGCGGCGATCGTGGCGAGGGAGGCGCGGGTCAGTGGCATGTAGCTCGGCCAGGAGGTCGGGGTGAGTTGACGAATCTAACGCCGATTGCCGCTTCGGCACGTGGCGCGGCGCGACGGTCTCCCTCCTTGCGGCGGCTAGCCAAAACACTTAGGTATTGACCTAAGTATTAGGGCATGTTAGCGTCCATCCACGGCAGGCTCTCCCTCGACCGGTAGGTGCGAATGGCGCAGGCGGCAGTCGCGGACGATGTCTTCCACGCGCTCTCCCACGCGACGCGGCGTAGGGTGCTCGAACGCCTCTCCACGGGGCCGGCGAGCGTGAGCGAGCTGGCGCAGCCCTTCGCGATGGCGCTCCCCTCGTTCGTCCAGCACCTCTCCGTGCTCGAGCGGAGCCGGCTGGTGCGCTCGCGGAAGCGCGGGCGCGTGCGGACCTACGAGATCGTCCCCGATCGGTTCAAGGTGGCCGAGGGCTGGCTCGTCGAGCGCCGCCGCGAGTGGGAGGAGCGGCTCGACCGGTTCGACACGTACGTCAACGAACTCAAGCAGCGAGGAACGGACAGATGAGGAAGCGGTTCGCGGTCGACCCGACGCTCGACATCGTCATCGAGCGCACCATCGACGCGCCAGTGGCGCTCGTGTGGGAGGCGCTGACGAAGCCCGAGCACCTGAAGGAGTGGTACATGCCGAAGGCGTTCGGCCGCGTCGCGCGCGCGGAGCTGGAGCTCAAGCCCGGCGGCATCTTCAGCATCGACATCGCCGTCGGCGACGGCCAGGAGTTCCCGAACCTCGGCTGCGTCCTCGACGTCGTACCGCAGAAGCGCCTCGCGTGGACGTCGATGCTCTTCCCGGGCTATCGGCCCGCGACGTTCGACGACATCCCGATCACGGCGATCGTGACGATGGAGGCGGTGGGGAAGGGGACGCGCTACACGTTCACCGCGCTCCATCGCGACGAAGCCGACCTCGCGAAGAACAAGGAATCGGGGTGGCTCGAGGGGATGACGATCGCGATCGACCAGTTCGTCGAGCACGTGCTCGCGATGAGGTAGCCGGCACGCGGCGCCGGGGCCCTATCGACGGGTCACGGCGCCGAGGAAGGCCTCGAGTTCCTGCGCGAACCGCTCGGGACGCTCCCAGTGTGTCGCATGGGCGGGATCCTCGAATGTGGAGAGCGTCGCGCCGGGGAGCTGCGCGACGAGCGCGTTGACGGCCGAGCGCGGCACGAGCGCGTCGCGCTCACCCCAGACGACGAGCGCGGGAATCCGAAGGCGCTCGAGCGCCGCCGTGCTCGGCATCGTGCGAAGGCCGCGCATGAGTCCCCGCCAGGCCGCCGCCGGCACGAGACGGCTGTCCTCGGACACGCGGTCCACGAAGGCCTGCGGCACCGGCGCGTGGATCGTGCTCTCCTGGAACTCGCGCGTGAAGGCAAGCGGCACGGGGTCCTCGAGCGTCGCGACGGCCGCCTCAAGCTCATCCATGCCGTTGAACGCGTTCACGTGCGGCGCCGAGCCGACGAGCACGAGCGCGGCGAGTCGCTCGGGCGCGAGCAAGGCGACCTGTTGCGCGACGAACGAACCCATCGAGTGACCGACGATCGTCGCCGTCGCGACGCCCTTCGCATCCATGAGCGCAGTCACGTCGGCGGCGAGGTCGACCATCGCGTATCCCGTCGCGGGCTTATCGGAGCGGCCATGCCCGCGCTGATCGATCGCGAACGCACGGATGCCCGCGGGCAGCAGCGGCAGCACGCGGCTGAAGGAGAACCAGGTGTCGGAATAGCCGTGGAGCAGGATGACGGGGTGACCGTCGTTGTCGCCCTGCTCGACGACATGCAGCCGTACGCCGGTCGCGAGCGCGATGTCGTCGATGGTGGAATGGGTGCCGATGGGTCCGCTCATGGTCGGTCGCTGGAGGTGGTGGCGCTTCCCGCGCCTCGCCTTCCCTTGCGCCGGTTTCAAGCCGACTGCGACATGGATCAGCGTCCGTCGACGCCACCGATGCCCAGCAGCTCGGCGAACCCCCGCCAGACGCGCCCCGCCAACCACCCCGCGACGCTCGCCATCTCCTCCAGACTCGGCGCCGCCTCCTCCCCGAGGCTCTTGAGGATGCGCGTGCGCATGCGCATGACGATCGGCGTGCCGACCTCGACCGCATTGAAGTACGGATCGTATCGCGTGCCGATCCCCTCGATCAGCGCGGCGGTGCGCGCGAAGTAGAAGAGATCGCGCGGCAGGATCACCGGGAAGTCATAGAGCGACCGCATCACGCGGTCGGCGAGCATGACGTCGAGGCGTTCCTTCGTCGTCGCGCGCGTGTTCGCCATGCCGACGAGGAGCGCGGCGAGGCGATGGATCTCGGCCGGATCGGCGCCCGGCACGATCAGCCCCAGGGCGTAGAAGCCGCGCGCGACGGCATCGGCATCGCGACGGATGGAGGCGAACACCGTGCGAATGAGCGCGAGGCGCACCTCGGGCGGGACGCGCACCATCATGCCGAAGTCAAGCAGCACGAGGCGACCGTCGCGTGCGAGCAGGAGGTTGCCGGGATGCGGGTCGGCGTGGAAGAGGCCGTCGACGAGCATCATCTGCACGTACGCCTCCATGATCAGGCCGGCGAGGCGCGCGGCCTCGACGCCCTGCGGTGGCAGTCGATCGACGCGCGTCCCTTCGACGAACTCGAGTACCAGCACGCGTTGGCGCGTGAGCTCGTGCATGACCTCGGGGATCACGACGCGCGGGTTGCCGGCGAAGTTCGCGCGCACCTCGGTCGCGTACTCCCCCTCGAGCCGGAAGTCCATCTCCTCGCTGATGCGCGCGCCGAACTCCTCGACGAGCGCGAGCATCCCTTGTACGTGGGGCACGGGCCAGCGCCGCGCCGCCCACGCGGCGATCGCGCGGGAACTCGCGAGGTCGCGGGCGACGGTGTGCTCGATGCCCGGCCGGAGCACCTTCACCGCGACGGTGCGTCCCTTCCAGGTCGCGCGATGCACTTGGCCGAGCGAGGCGGCGGCCACGGGCACCTCATCGATCGTGGCAAAGACCTCCTCGGGCGGCGCGCCGTACGCCTCGGTGATCACCCGACGCGCCTGCTCCCATGGCACGGGCGGCACTTGGTCCGTGAGCGTGCCGAGCTGCGAGAGGTACGGTTCGGGGATCAGGTCGGCGCGTGCAGCGACGACCTGACTGAGCTTCACGAACGTCGGCCCGAGCCGCACGATGCGCGCGACGAGTCGCGCCGCGCGGCGCTCGTGGAAGGCGCTCGTGCGCGCGGCGGGCGTTCCCCAGAGCAGCCAACGCCGCTGGTCCCGCCGCAGCGAGAGTGCGAATGGGACGGCGGCGGCGAGGATGCGCAGCGTGTGGAGGACGGGGAACACGCTTGATACTACGTGGCGGACCGGTCGGTATGTGCCGTGCCCCGTCGGCGATTCCACGGAGGGGAATCCCGCTTGGATCCGCGGGCATCACCCGACTGTGCGCGACGGTCGCGATGGGCATCGTGGGACGGACGAACTCACACTGCGCGGAGGCCGCCATGCTCACCGACACGATGATCAAGCCAGTCGCCCCCGAGACCGACGACGCGCCCGGCACCGATGGGACCGAGACCTGTTGCCCGGTCTTCGATCCCGAGCCGTTCCAGGATGCGATGCATGCCTGGCACGACCGGCCGTTCGCGAAGGCCGAGATGCGCGCCGTCATGCACGTGCCGGTGGGGATGAACGCCACGGTGCGTCGGCTCGTCCGCCTCGCCGAGGCGGCTGGGGCGCTTCCGGCCGATCGCGATCGCCTCATGCTGCTGCACGATCCGTCGCCGTGGAAGTCGGAGCTGCACCTCGCGGTCGATCGCGATGTGCCCGGCGCCACGATGGTGCAGCTCTCGGGCACCTTCTACTCGAAGGTGTTCGACGGTCCGTATCACGATGCGCCGAAGTGGATGGCCGCGACCGAGGCCGTTCTGGCCCAGCGGGGCGAGGAGGCGCAGCGCCACTACCTCCACTACGCCTACTGCCCGTCGTGTGCGTCGAAGTACGGGCACAACTTCGTGGTGGATTTCGCACAGGTGGCCTGAGACGAGGGTTCCGCGCGGGCGCGCCCCGTCCGACGGCTCCCGAGGGCTGACCTCAGCGCCCCGCGACTGGATCAGCTAGACTGCGGAGTGCCCGCGCTCGAACCCTCCTCTCCCGTGTTCGCGTTCTGGTCGGCGATCGCGACGGGGTTCATCACGGGCCTGCTGCCGATCGGACTCGCCGAGGCGGCGGCGCTCGCGATCGGCACGGTCACGCCGCCCTCGCTCGCAGCGGCGCTGCTCGGCGCCTTCACGTTCGCGCATGTCGCGGGGAAGGTGGGGTGGTACCTGCTGGGCACCTATGCCGATCGCGTGGCCGAGCGGCATTCGCGCACGCACGCATTCATCCAGAAGGCGCGCGACGTCATGGCGAAGCACCCCGGCTACGGGGCCAGCGTGCTCGCGGCGTCGGCGTTCGCGAGCGTGCCGCCGTTCCACCTCGCGTCGATCGCCGCCGGCATCGCGCGGATCCCGTTCGTGTGGTTCATCCTGATCTGCCTGCTGGGTCGCCTCCTGCGATTCGCGCTCATCGGCGCCCTGCCGGCGTTGGCGCGGATGCTGTAGGGGACAGGCTGGCGGGCCACACCGGCCGCGACGAGCTTTCCCGCCCATGACTCCGAAGAAGAGCGCCGTCGCCAGCTGGATCCTCTACGACCTCGCGAACACGATCTTCTCGATGGGCGTCGTGTCGCTCTACTTCTCGCTCTGGGTCCGCGATGCGGTCGGGGCGGGGAGCGCGGACCGCGTCTACGGCATCATCACCGCGGTGTCGATGGGCATCATCTTCGTCATCTCGCCGCTGCTCGGCGCGATGACCGATCGCGCGCGGCGCCGCATGCCGTTCCTCGTGGTATCGACGCTGCTCTGCGTCGGCTTCACGCTGCTCATCGCGCGCACCGGGCACTGGCCCTCGATCATCGCGTTCGTCATCGCGAACGCCGCGTACCAGGCCGGGCTCCAGTTCTATGACGCGCTGCTCCCCGAGGTGACGACCGAGGAGAACCGCGGCCGCATCTCGGGCATCGGCGTCGGCGTCGGATACCTCGGCAGCTACTTCGCGATCGGCATTGGCTTGCTGCTCGGCACCGATGACAAGGCGCGGCTCTTCACGTGGATCGCGCTCGCGTTCCTGCTGCTCGCGATCCCCTGCTTCCTGTTCGTGAAGGAGCGCGGCAACCCGAACCCACGTCCGGTGTTCGGGTGGCGCATGATCCAAGAATCGACGAAGCAGACGCTCGCGACGCTGAAGGGAGGCAAGCGATATCCGGGCCTGCTGCGATTCCTCGTCGGGCGCGTGTTCTACACGGATGCGATCAACACCGTGATCTCGATCATGGGCCTCTACACGGTGAACGTCGCCGTCGCGAGCGGACTCGACCAGCGTACCGGCGAGTCGCGCGCGCAGCTCATCCTGCTCTCGGCGGTGAGCTTCGCGGTCGTCGGCGGGTTCGTGTGGGGGCGTATGGTCGATCGCATCGGCCCGAAGCGCACGCTCGACGCGGTGCTCTGGCTCTGGGTCGCGACGTTCCTCGGTGCGGCGTCGATCGGCCTGCTCGGCTTGCCGCTCTGGGTGCTGTTCATCGTCGCGGCGATGGCGGGCATCGCGCTCGGCGGCATCTGGAGCGCTGACCGACCCTACATGCTGCGCCTCACGCCTCCGGACCGCATCGGCGAGTTCTATGGGTTGTACGGCATGGTCGGCCGGTTCTCGGCGATCACCGGCCCGCTGATCTGGGCGGGCGTCGCGTGGCTCTGCATCGAGCAACTCGGCATGAGCCCCGAGCGAGGCCAGGGCGTCGGCGTGCTCGTGCTGCTCGGCTTGATCGTGGTCTCGCGCGTCATCCTCGGACCCGTCACGGACGAGCGGCGGGACTGGGAGGCGCTCGGCAGGATGTGAGAGGGGATGGGAGAGGGGAGATGTGTGAAGCGCGCCGGCAGTCCCGGCGCGCCCCTCCCATCTCGCCTCTCCCATCCGCTACTACTGACCCAGCGCCCCCTCGATCGCCGCGACCAGGGTCCCCGACGTATACGGTTTCTCGAGCAGTCCCTTGACGTGCGCGCCGTACGGGCCGCGCGCGAGCTCGTCGAGTTGCTGGTGCACGCCGCTCACCGCGACGATGCGGACCTTCGGGTCCATGCGCACGAGCATCTCGATCAGCGTCGCGCCGTCCATGACCGGCATCATGAGGTCGGTGAGCACGAGCGTGACGTCGTCGCGGTGCTCGGCATAGAGCGCGCGCGCCTCGGCGCCGAGCGCCGCGGCGATCGCGCGATACCCGACGCGCTCGAGCGTCCGGCGCGTGATCGTGCGCACCGCCGTCTCATCGTCGACGACGAGCACGAGCCGTCCTTCGCCGCGCGCCATCTCCGCGTCGGTCGCTTCGTGCACGGTGGTCGCGGCGTCGACGGCCGCCGGCAGGTACACGCGGAACGTCGTGCCCTCGCCGGGCGAGCTCTCGACCGTCACGAAACCTCCATGGTTCCGCACGATGTTGCTCGTCGTCGAGAGGCCGAGTCCGGTGCCCTTGCCGATCTCCTTCGTCGTGAAGAACGGGTCGAAGATCCGGTCGAGCACCTCGGGCGACATGCCGATGCCGGAGTCGAACACCTCGAGCACGAGATGCGGACCGACCGTCGCGCCTACGTACTTCGCGGCGGTCGCATCGTCGACGAGCAGCTGCCGGACGCGCAGGCCGAGCGTCCCGCCCTCGGGCATCGCGTCGCGCGCGTTGACGCAGAGGTTCACGAGCACCTGGTGGAGCTGCGTGGGGTCGCCGAGGACGCACCACGGCTCGGCGGGCATCTCGGACCGCAACAGCACGTTCTTCGGGAACGTGTCCTTGATGATCTTCTCGACCTCGCGCACGACGTGCTTCACCTGCACGGGGATGCGCCGGCCCTCGCTGCCGCGCGAGAACGTGAGCACCTGGCGCACCATCTCGGCGCCGCGGCGCGCGCTCGACTCGAGCCCGTCGAGCACCTGGAGGCGCGTCGCATCCGTCTCGTCCATGCGCAGCAGGTCGATGGACATGAGGATCGGCGTCAGCACGTTGTTGAGGTCATGCGCGATGCCGCCGGCGAGCACACCGACGCTCTCGAGCCGCTGCGCGCGCAGCAGCTGCGTCTCGAGCGCCTTCTGCTCGGTGATGTCCTGGAGCGCGCCCTCGACGGCGACGACCGTGCCGGTCCCATCGCGCCGGGCCTGCGCGATGACACGGACCCAGCGGCGCTTCCCGGTCGTCGTGACGGCCTGTGCCTCGACGTCGAACGGCGTGCCGTGCTCGGCGCAGGCCGTGAAGGCGCGCTCGATCGCGGTGCGCGACTCTGGGACGTAGAACGCGAACGCGTCCTCCGGGGAGAACGATTCGCGGGGCGGGATCTCGACGATCGCACAGACGACGTCCGACCAGTGCATGCGCATGTCGGAGAGCGAGACCGACCAGCCGCCGATGCGACCGATGCGGCCGGCGATCGCCCGCAGCGTGTCGCCTTCGGCGAGTTCTTGGATCGTGCGCCGCTGGTTCGTGATGTCCTGGATCGTGCCGATGATCGACGTGACGCGGCCCTCGAGGTCGCGCACGGCGGACGCGGTGACTTGGCCCCAGGTCTCGCGCCCGTCGGCCCCGACGTAGCGCTTGTCGAGCTCGTAATGGTCACGTCGACCGGCGATGAGGTCGTCGAGGAGTTCCGCCTGGCGCGCGCGATCGTCGGGGTGCGTGACGTCGGCGAGCGTGCGGCCGATCAACGCCGCTTCGGTGGTGCCGAGCATGCGGGCGTAGGCGGGGTTCGCGCGCACGAACCGGGTGTCGGCGTCCAGGATCGCGATGCCGATGCGGGCATGCTCGAACATGCCGCGGAAGCGTTCCTCGCTCTCGTGTTGGCTCACGCGTGAAGTATCGGTAGGCGGCGGTCAAAGCCAAACGTCCACCAGCCTTGGTGGAGAGTGGCCGGTTGACCGCGGTCGCGCTGCTGGCTAAGATTCGGGGCTTGTTCCGTGCCGCCCGTCGGGCGATCCACGTAGAACCAGGTGTCCGAACAACTTAGGGTACGATGCCGACGATCAACCAGCTCGTCCGGCAGAGCCGCCGCCCCGTCGAGAAGATCGACAAGGCGCCCGCTCTGAAGGAGAATCCGTTCAAGCGTGGCGTGTGCACGCGCGTGTACACCACCA
>CAYSAR010000072.1:0-9829 GCA_964428985.1 uncultured Gemmatimonadaceae bacterium
CGTCGCGTCCGCCGCGGATCACGAGCTTGAGCCCTTCCGCCTTCCCCCACGTGATCGCGTCATTGATCTGCGAGATGCCATCGGCGGCGACGATCACGGGGATCTCGCCCTTGATCGCCGGCAGCATCGCCGCGTAGCGCGTGTCGGTGCGCACCTGCTGCCCCGCCGCGATCGCGTCGCCATAGGCGCGCGCCTCGGCGAAGAAGTCCTTGAGCTCCTGCACCTGCTCGGCGTACGACTTCGGCGGCGGACGCTGGCCGCCCTGGCCGCCGCCCCCACCGAAGAAGCCGCGCGGGCGCTCGTTCGGGTCGGGCCAGTTCACGTTGAGCGCGGCCGCGCCCTTCATCGACATCTCTTCCCAGGTCCATCCCTCGAGCGACATCGCCGAGGAAAGGCCGGAGATCACACCGCCATCGGGCGTCGAGAACGCGACGAGCACGCCGGCCGAGCGCGTCGTGCCGATGTGCCGGCTCTCGGCGTTCACCGCGACCTCGGCGCGCACGTTCGGATTGAACTCGCCGAGCTCGTTGATGTCGTTCGAGACATCGACGGCGCCGATCTCGGTGATGCCGACCGTGCTGTACGCATCGATGAGCCCAGGGTAGATGTGCTTCCCCGAGACGTCGACGACCTTCGCACCGCGCGGCGCCTGGACCTCGGCGCCACCGATTGCCGTGATCTTGCCGGCCTCCATCACGATGGTGCCGTTCTGGATCACGCCGCGCGTGACCGTGTGGATGGTCGCGCCGCGCAGCACGACCGGCTGCGACTGCGGCGGGACCGTCATGCGTACCTGCGCATCGGCGACTCGCGGTGCGAGCAGCATCGGCGCGCTCGCGGCGAGGGCGAGCGCCATCGTACGGATCGTCTTCATCGTCGTTGCCCTGGTGAGGATCATGGTCACTCCTGCCCCGGGCGACCGCGGGCGGCGCCGCCGGCCACCGCCTCCGGGCCGCTCGCCGCATGGATCGCCTGGATCAACTGTTGGCGCTGCTGCGCGATCTCGGTGCGCCGCCGCGCGTCCTCCTCGAGCGAGAAGTAGCGGCGACCGTCGACCCAGGTCTGTTCCGCGCGGGTGAACTGCGACAGCGGGTTGCCGCTCCAGATCACGAAGTCGGCGTCCTTGTTCGCCTCGAGCGACCCGATGCGGTCGTCGATCGCGATCGCCTTCGCCGCGTTGATCGTCACCGTCGCGAGCGCCTGCTCCTCGCTCAGGCCGGTGCGCAGCAGCTTGCCCGCCTCCCAGTTCATGCGCGACGAGATCTCGGAGTTGTCCGAGTGCAGCGACGTCACGACGCCGGCCTCGATGAGCACGCGCGCGTTGTACATCGTCGCGTCGTACGCCTCGAGCTTGAACGAGCCCCAGTCGCTCCACACGACCGCGGCGACGCCGGAGTTCTTGAGCTCGGTCGCGATCTTGTACGCCTCGACGCCGTGCTGGAGCGTCTGGATCCGGAAGCCGAACTCCTCGGCGAGCCGCACGAGCGCGAGGAACTCGTCGGCGCGGTAGCCATGCGACGAGACGAGCAGCTTCTGGTTCAGGATGTCGAGGATCGCCTCCATGCGGAGGTCGCGGCGCGGCGGGAGGCCCGTCTTCTCCTTCTCCCAGCGCTGCCACTCCTTCTCATAGTCGCGCGCGGCGAGGAAGTGATCGCGGACGATCTCCTGCACGCCCATGCGCGTGTTCGGATAGCGGTTTGGGCTGCGCTTCGGGTTCTCGCCGAGCGCGAACTTCACCGTGCGCGGCGCGCCCTCGATCTTGAGGTCCTCGGGGAGCGAGCCCCAGCGCGACTTCACGTACACGTTCTCGCCGCCGATCGGGTTCGCCGAGCCGTGCTTCACCATCTGCGTCGTGAGGCCGCCGGCGAGCTGGCGATAGAGCCAGATGTTGTTGTGCGTCACGACGTCGCCCATGCGCACTTCGGGGACGATCGCGAAGCCCGTCTCGTTCACCGAGCTGACGCCGGCGTGCGTGTGCGGATCGATGAGACCCGGCGTGACGTGCTTGCCGGTGCCGTCGATGACGACCGCGCCGCGCGGCGCCGTGAGGTTCCGGCCGACCTGGGCGACCTTGCCGGCGCGCACGAGGAGGTCGGCGTTCTCGAGCTTGCCCTGCGGGCCCGACGTCCAGATCGTCGCGTTGCGCACGAGCACCACGGCGGGCTGCTCGGGCGGCGCCGTGCGGCCGAACTCCATCATCGGACGCACGAACGGCAGCGCGAGGTCGGGGACCTTCTTCGCGACGGTGCCGCGCCCCGGCCCCTCGAACGGCTCGCTGCGCGTGCCGCGGAACGACGGGTCCATGCCGTTCGGCAAGGACGTCCAGCCGAACACGTTGTCACCGCTCACCGCGCCGGCCATGAGCACGGTGCCCTCGAGTCCGAGCTGCTCACCGGGGAACGTCAGTTCGAGGCGTCCGGTCTCGGTGACGACGCGCGCCGACGCGAGGTTGATCGGGCGCTGCCCCTCGCGCGTGATCGTGCCGCGGATGCGGTTGATCGTCCCCTCAAGGCGCAGCGTCGCGTTGAAGCCATCGGGATCGGTCGACGTGATGACCCACGTGCCGCGCGGGTCAATCTGCGGCGGGCGCGTGATGCCGTAGCGGCGACCCTGCACCCACACGTCGCGCACCGTCGACTCCTCGGTGAAGAGGTCGCCGTCGGCGATGACGAGGTTCGCGACCTTCCCGGCCGCGATCGTGCCGTGCGTGCGCTCGATGCCGAGCCACCCGGCCGGCACCGTCGTCAGCGCGGCGAGCGCCTTGTCGGGCGCGAGGCCGCGCGCGACCGCGATGCGCAGGTTCGGCAGGAACTGCGTGAGCGACGAGAGTCCGTCGGTCGTGAGCGCGAACGGGATGTTGTTCGCCGCGAGTTGCGCCGGGTTCGTCGGCGCGAGGTACCAGTGTCGCAACTGCTGGAGCGAAGGCTCGAGCGCCTTCTCCGGGCTCGACACGTCGGGCGCATCGGGGAAGTTCACCGGGACGATGAGCGGCGCGGTGCTGCCCTTGAGCACGTCGACGAGCCGATACTCGGTGCCATTGCCGCGATACCACGGCGTGAGCTTGAAGTCGGCCGCGATGCGCTTCGCGCGGAGGTACTCCTCCTCGCTCGACGTCTGGAAGATGACCGGCTGCTGGCCGCGGACGGCGCGCTCGAGCGCGAGCAGCGCCTCGCTGCGCTCGGGCGGCAGCACCGACCGGCCGCTCGCCTCGTACGCGGCGTTCGCGTGGATGTACCACTCGGCGTCCATCAGCGTCTGCTTGATCAGCGCGATCGTGCCCAGGCGCGAGTTCGGGTAGCGCCCGCCGAGTTGGAACGAGCGCTGGAAGCCGACCGACTGCGCGAGATCGGCGCGCAGCACGCGCTCGCGCACGCCGGCGTCGCTGAGGTTCACGACCGACGCGGTGCCGCGGAAGATGCCCTGCTTCGGCACGGCGAGCGCGGTGCCGAAGCCGAGCGAACGGAGCGCCGCGCGACGCGTCGAGTCGTCCTTCATGCTCGACGTCGTGCTGAACCAGGCGCGCACCTGCGGATTCCAGTGCGTCGGCCCGATGTCACCACCCTCGGGGACGGCGTCCATGCCGAGGTCGGCGTGCGCATCGATGAAGCCGGGGTAGACGACCTGTCCCTTCAGGTCCCAGACGCGTGCGCCCGCGGGCGGCCGCACGTTCGGGCCGACGGCCGAGATGACGCCGTTGCGGATCACGATCGTCGCGTTGTCGACCGCCTGGCCGGGCGCGGTGACGACGCGGGCACCCACGAGGGCGTGGAAGCCGCTGCCGTTATCGCGAAGGCCGTCGATGGGTTCGGTGCGCGTCGCCTGCTGCGCGTCGAGGCGGTGGGCCGGCAGGGCACCGGCGAGGAGGAGGCCGAAGCCGAGGAGCGTGCGGGAAACTCTCACGTGATACTCCGTGCTGGCGCCCGCGCGGAGGCGGTCGCCGGAACGAGGGTCGTGGCGCCGACGCGGGGGGCGCGCGCCATGTTCTTGGCAGTCCGTAGTATGGGGCGCGAATCGTGGCCCCGCCACACCCGCACGTCGTGACGTCCGGGCCGGTTCGCGCGTTCCCCGGGTGATGGCGACACTCCGGATCCGCGCGACCTCCCGCGAGGGCGGTGCCTCCGCCGACCGCGGGAAAGCGTTCGAAGCCGTGGATGAGGCGACCGGCGAGGTGCTCGCCACCGGCCGCTTCGACCGTCGCGCCACGCTCGACCCGATCACCATCCTCGCGTCGGACGGCACCCCGTGGGACGTACGTCCCGCGCGCCGCGTCATGCCGACGCGCTGGCTCGTCAGCGCCGAGGGGCGCGGGATGCTGACCTTCGACGGCGCGTTCCTGCCCGCCCTCGTGAACCCCCTGCACCGCACGTCGCTGCTGGTGCTCGACGCCGCCGACCGGGAACTCTTCCGCGTGCGCGATGAACGACGCGGCGTGCTGGATCGGCTCTTCAGCAGCGGACCGCGGTCGTGGTCCTGCGTCCGGGATGACGTGATCGTCGGCGAGCTGCGGGCGCTCTCGCGCGCCCCGCGCGGCGACGCGGGCAAGCTCCGGCGCTTCCTCCAGACGCTCGCGGGCTTCGACTTCGGCGTCGTCTCGGCGACCGACGCGCCGCTCCTTCCGGCGCCGGCCGCGCTGGGGCTCGCGTTGATCCACGCCGAGCTCACGACGCCGGTCTGACCGGCGCGTGTCCGCTCGCGCGCGGACGCCCGCGCGCGGGGCCCATGTGCGCTCGCTCGCCGCCGACCCCCCTCTTGGCTTACTATGCGGGGACCGTCGAACGCTCCCCACAGCCCGCTCACGTCATGTCGCGATCCGTCCTGCTCCGCGCTCCCGTCCTCGTCGCGCTCGTCGTCGCGCTCGCCACTCAAGCCCTGGCACAGGCGCCCACCGCGACGCAGCAAGGCCCCCGCACCTGGCAGGAGCAGAACGACTTCAAGTCCGGCCCGACACCGTTCGAGCCGCTCATGCGGTTCTGGTACGACCTCGACGCGATGAGCGATCTCGTCAGCATCCGACCGCTGTCGCGCACGTTGCTCGACCGCGAGTTTACGCTCGTCACGATCTCGAAGGACCCGATCGCGAACGCGCAGGACGCGCTGCGCTCCGGCAAGACGATCGTGTTCATCGGCAACGCGGTGCACGGCAATGAGCCCGCCGGCAAGGAGGCCTCGCAGCTCGTCGCCCGCGAGCTCGTCTACGGCAACCTGCGCCACATCCTCGACAGCACCATCGTCCTCATCGTCCCGTTGATCAATCCCGACGGCGGTGAGGTGCGCCGGCGCACGAACGAGGAAGGGTTCGACATGAACCGCGACTGGCTCAAGCTCGAGTCGCAGGAGATCCACGCGATCGTCACGCAGGTGCTCAACGAGTGGACGCCCGACATCCACATCGACACGCATCACGGCGGCTCGGCGCCGTACACGCTCACCTGGCAGGGCACGCTGAATCCCGCCGCCGACCGCGAACTCCGCGAGTATCCCTATCGTACGGTCTTCCCGGCGATCCGCGCCGCGCTGCGCGCCGAGGGCTATGATGGCTTCGACTACTCCGGCGCGCAGTCGCGTGACGGCCAGCGCGGCTGGGGCTCGACTTCGGTGGAGGCGCGCAAGCACCATGTCTACACGGGCCTCGTGAACTCGATCGGCATGCTCTTCGAGACGCCGTCGTCGTCGCACCGCGTGCGCGACGGCAAGCTCGAGGCGATCCCGCAGCCCGAGCGCTATCGCCACCAGGTGCGCGGGCAAGAGATCGGCATCACGACGGTCCTCAAGCACGCGCACGCGAAGCGCGGCGAGGTCCGCGCGCTCACGAACGCCTCGCGCGCGCGCGCGATCCGCGCCGGCGCGAACCCGACCGCGAACGACGGCGTCGTCGTCGACTACGAACTCGTCTCGCGCGGCACGGAACCGGTCTGGATGCCGAGCGGCCAGGGGGGCCAGGGCGGCGGGCCCGGCGGTGGCCAGGGCATGACGTACACGCTCGAGAACGTCCCCGTCTGGCTCAAGTACGACGTCAAGCGCACCGTCCCGCGCCCGCGCGGCTACATCCTCCCCGCGTCGATCGCGAAGGTCGTGCCGCTGCTCATGGAGCATGGCATCCGCGTGCACCGCTTCACCGACTCGACGACGCTCGAGCTCGAGGTCTACGACGCGCTCGGCGTGCGTCGCAACGAGTACTTCCAGGGCCACTATCTCCAGTCGGTCACCGGCGTCGAGAAGAAGGTCGAGCTGGTGAAGGTGCCGGCGGGCTGGTACTTCGTGAGCATGGCGCAGTCGAAGGGCAACCTCATCGCGTACCTGCTCGAGCCCGAGACCGACGACAACCTCATCACGTGGAACTACACCGACAACGTGCTCCGCGTGACGCCGGAGTCGGTCGAGGACGCGATGTCGGCGATGCTCGGCGACACCGACCCGAGCTCCCTCACCGCGCAGCAGCGCACGCAGCTCGAGAACCGCGCCCGCGCGATGATGAGTCAGAAGCAGCGCGTGCCGATGATGCGGCTCGTGACGATGCAGCCGATGCCGCTGCTCGAGGTGACCAGCTTCAACGAGTCGAATCGAACGCGGTACTGGCAGCCCTGAGGGCAGACGAAGTCGGTCTCTACCCCGGTGACACCCCGAGCAGATGATCGAGCACGTCTTGCGCGGAGTAGTGATCGCGTCCGGCGGAGATCGCGGTGAGCTCGAGCAGCGCATCCCCGCTCGTCACGAGCGGACGCTCCACCTCCCCGTCCTTCCGCCGCTGTCCCAAGCCGACCGCCGCCGCGAGGCCGTTGCAGAGGCACTTCCGCCCCTTCGTCTCCTCCTCACTGCCGCCGTCCGCGACGTACTGCGCGACCGGCGCGGCCGCGCAGCGATAGACCAGCCGTCCGTCGGCGCGACGGGCGGCCGTGCGCAGGTAGCCGAGGTCGCAGACGCGCGTGCGATCCTCGCCGACGCTCTCGAGCGATGGCGACGCGACGACCTTGAAGGGGAACCCGGTCGGCGACGCCCTCGGATCGGTGAACACCGTCACCGAGCCCTGCGCGAGGTCACGTAGGACGGCGCGCTTGATCTCGGACGTGAGCCCGGACTCGTCGGCGTACGCGAACGCGGTACCGACCTGGATGCCCGCCGCACCCTCGGCGCGCGCGGCGCGGAGCGCCTGTGGCGAGCCGGTGCCGCCCGCGAGCCAGAACGGCCGGCCCAGCGCGCGCATCACGTCGAGGTCCACGCGGTCGCGCACCCCGTAGACCGGCTCGCCACGCGCGCTGAGCGGCGCGGCGCCGCGCGGCGGCGCGTTGTGTCCGCCCGCCATCGCACCTTCGACGACGAAGCCGTCCACCATACCCGTCGCCTTCCGCGCAAGCGTCGTGGCGAGGGTGTGCGCCGCGACGATCGCGTAGAACGACGGGCGCCGCAACGCCGGCGTCGTCGCACCGTGCGCGGCCGGGTCGAACCGCAGCGAGAGCGGGGCGTCGGCCGGCTGCCCCTCGACGTCGAACCGCAACGTCGCCGTGGAGCCTGCGGCGAGCGCATCGAGCGCCCCGGGGATCTCGCGTGGGATCCCGGCGCCCATGAGCACGACGTCCACCCCGGCGAGCATCGCGCCGTAGAGTGAAGCGAGCGTCGGCAGCTGCACCTTCGTGAGGAGGTTGATCCCCACGCGGCCGGCATGACCTTCCTTCGCGAGGAAGACCTCGACGAAGTTCGCCGCTATCGTCACCTGTTCGCGCATCGCGCTCACGACCTGCTTGTGCATCGGGAGCGCCTTGTACGGCTCGCCGTCCGCGCGACCCTGCGGCCGGAAGTAGCGCTTCAATAGATCCGCCGCGACGCCGGGCAGCGGCAGGTGCGCGAGCGCTCGACGCAGGTGGCCGCCGATGTCCCCGTCCTGCAGCCGGCGCACGAGCACGGTGTCCAACGCGGTGCCGGAGACGACGCCGAGTTGACCGGCGCGCGAGACCGCGCGCGCAAGTCGCCAGTTGGAGACGGCGACGCCCATGCCGCCTTGGATGATGAGAGGGCGTGCGGCGGTGGCCATCAGGGGAGTCGAGGGGGAATGGATGCGAGCGCCTCGCGGATCCGGGCGGGTGCCCCTTCAAGGCGCCATGCCGCACGCCCCTCGGGATCGACGAGTATGAGTGTGCTGCCGTGCCCGATGTCGCCCGTCCGCTGGTCGCGCACGCGCGCGATGCCCCAGACGTCGAGCGCGGCCGTGACCTCGTCGACGGTGCCGCTGAGCACACGGTCGTGCGGCGCAAGCTCCCAAGCGGTGGCGATCGTCGCGAGGCGATTGGGGGTGTCGCGCCACGGATCGAGCGTGACCACCAACAGCGGGACCTCCGGCCGGTCCGCATCGGCGCGCGCGAGACGCGCGTGCTGCACGATCACCGGGCAGATGTCCTCGCAGTGCCCGAACGCGAAGGTGACCATGACCCAGCGTCCCGCGTACGACGCGAGCGTCACCCGCTCTCCACGCTGGTCGACGAGCGCGAGCGGGGGTACGGGTGCCGCGCCGCGCTCCGGCAGCGGCGCGTTCAGCGCGAAGGGCTCGGTGCGTCCGCCGCCCGATGTGCGCACCACGACGCGCACGGCACCGATGAGCCCACTCGCGAGCGCGAGCACCACGACTCCCGACGCGATGCGCCACGCGACGTGCCGCCGCAGGCGCGCGAGACCGGCGCGCAGCTCGGCGCCCCAGACGACGTGCAGCAAGGCGAGCATGCCGATCGGCTCACCGAAGAGCAGCACCCATCCGCCGGCATGCGGCAGCTCGGTGCGCGTCGCACCGAAGCAGACCTCGCGCGTGCGCGCGATCCACTCCGGCGCCGCCGCGCCCAGCGGCCAGAGCGCGAGCGCCCACCACGCGGCCGTGAGCGCGAGGATCGCGCCGAGCGCCACGACCGCGAGCGGCGGCCGTGGCGGCAAGACGCGTGGCCGGCCGGTCAGCCGACCTTCCACAGGAACGAGAGGAGCTTCCAGTTGGTGAAGTAGTAGACGACGAAGGCGAGCAGGAAGACCGCGACGAGCACGATCGTGCCGGGCGTCGGGCCCATCCAACCGCGCGCCGGCGCGTGCAGTTCCTCGTTGCGCCGGTCGGCGTCGGCCGCGTGCACCGGCGGGTGCGTCAGGCCCTGCGGCACGCCGACCATCGCCGTGCCGCGCGTGAGCTCGCCCAACGGCGTGCCGAAGAACACCGACTTCACCGCGATCGCGATGAAGCCGAACGCACCGGTCACCGCCATGATGCCGCCGATGCCCATGAGCGCAAGCACGAGGTCCACCGCCGGGTCGAACTGGACGTCGAACAGCGCCTGCGCGAACGAGATGTCCCAGTGGCGCCGTGGCACGCCGAAGCTGCCGGCGAACGTCATGCCGATGGAGAGGAAGAGCATACCGAGCGAGAACAGGTACGGCTGCAGCCGCGCGAAGCCCCAGAACGCGACGCGCCTGCGGAACACGAGCGGCAGCAGGTAGTAGGTCGCGCCCATGAACGCCATCGCCGTGCCGCTCACCACCGTCGCGTGGAAGTGGCCCGGGATGCGCAGCGTGTTGTGCGCGATGATGTTGATCTGCTGGGTGCCGAGCGTGACGCCGGTGATGCCGCCGACGAAGCCGAACACCACCACCGAGAGCACGAGCGAGCTGAACCCGGGGTCGCCCCAGGGCGCCTTGCGCAGCCAGCCGAACAGGCCGCTCGTGTAGCCGCGGAGCCGCATGCCGAGCTCCATGCCCGCCGGCACCGTGAAGCCGTGGATCATCGACGCGAGCACCGCCATGTACATGAAGTACGACGTGTTCACGATCTTCCACGCGGGGCTGAACCCCGGGTCCACGAGCAGGT
>CAYSAR010000073.1:0-9813 GCA_964428985.1 uncultured Gemmatimonadaceae bacterium
GGGACGACGGCGTTCGCGTAGCGCCCGCGGTGCCGCGGCGCGGCCACGAAGCCGGCTGGCTGCGCCTCGAGCGCGGCGGCACTGCCGTCGTCGCGTTGCTGGATGTTCGGGTGCAGCGCCTTGTGCGCGAGGAACAGCATGAACGGCGCACGGGCGGTGTCCCGCACGAAGTCCACGGCGAACTGCGTCAGCACGTCGGTGACGTAGCCCGGCACCACGCGGCGCTCGCCGTCGACGTTGAGTCGCGGATCGACGGCCTCGCCCTGCCCGCGCATGGCGACCCAGTGCGACCAGCCCGGGCGGCGCGAATCGTCGTTCCCCATGTGCCACTTGCCGATGAACGCCGTGCGGTAGCCGGCGTCGGCGAGCGGGATGGCGAACGTCTGTAGCCGGTGGCTCTGGGCGTCGCGCGCGGTGTTGTCGACGATGCCGTTCGTGCGCACGTACTGGCCGGTGAGGATGCTCGCCCGGCTCGGGGAGCAGAGCGGCGTGCTCGCGAAGGCGTTGAGGAAGCGCGCGCCCTCTCGCGCGAGGCGGTCGATGTTCGGCGTCTCGACGAACGGGTGCCCCGCGACCGCGATGTCGTCCCAACGGAGGTCGTCGACGAGCACGAAGACGATGTTCGGGCGCGGCGCGTCGCGACCGGGCCCACGACCGGGGTCGCCGCACGCGAGCGGCGCCAGCACCGCGAGGAGGATCCATCGATGCGCGGTCATGAGTGGTGCCCTCATGGTTCCCCTGCCGTGGTCGCGACAACGTTACCGTCGCCGGGAGCCGGGCGCTACATTCGCCGCATGTCGCGACCTCCCTCGCCTGCCACCAGGCGTGCGCATCACGCGATCGTGCTCGCGGTGGGCGCGCTCGTGTCGCTGTCGTCGTGCGACCGCACGGTGCCGGACGCACCGCCCGGGATGGCATGGATCCCCGGCGGCACGTTCGAGATGGGCGACGACGGACCGTTCGCCCTTCCGCCGGAGCGGCCCGTGCATCGCGTGCGCCTCGACGGCTTCTTCATGGATGTGGAGGCGGTGACGAACGCACGGTTCGCGGCGTTCGTCGAGGCCACGGGTTACGTGACCGTCGCCGAGCGCGTGCCGGACCGCGCGCAGATCCTCGCCCAGCTGCCGCCCGACGCGCCGCCGCCGCCCGCTGACGCGCTCGTGCCCGGGTCCCTCGTCTTCACGCCGGCGGATGGCGATGTCGACCTCCGCGACGTCACGGGCTGGTGGCGCTGGGTGGCCGGCGCGAACTGGCGCCATCCGCAAGGGCCCGGCAGCGACCTCGCGGGCAAGGAGCGGCATCCGGTCGTGCATGTCGCGTGGGAGGACGCCGACGCGTTCGCGCGCTGGGTCGGCGGCCGGCTGCCCACCGAGGCGCAGTGGGAGTATGCGGCGCGCGGCGGCCTGGCGCGCGCCGCGCACGCGTGGGGCGACGCGCCGCACGACGCGGATCATCCCCAGGCGCACATCTACGTCGGGCCGTTCCCGTCGCGCCCGGCCGAGCCCGTCGCCGTGGGCCGGTTCGCACCGAACGGCTACGGCCTGTACGACATGTCCGGCAACGTGTGGCAGTGGACGAACGATTGGTTCAGCGCCGAGACCTACGCGCGCGATGCCGCGCGCGGCACCGTGCGCGAGCCGCAGGGTCCGACTGAGCTCGACGCGGGGAAGGCCGGCCCACCGATGCGCGTGATCCGCGGCGGTTCGTTCCTCTGCAGCGACACCTACTGCCGCGGGTATCGCGTGAGCGCGCGCGCTCCCGGCGCGCCCGACACCGGGGCGTCACACATCGGCTTCCGCGTCGTGATGACGCGAGCCGACGTCGCTCTGCGCCCAAGGGCGTGACCTCGGCGCACGCCACGGCAAGGCTTTATCTTCCCGCCATGGCCACCGAGCGACTCATCCTCACCGAACTGATCGACGGCGTCCTCCAGGTCACGTTCAACCGCCCTGAGGTGCTCAACTCCTTCAACCGCGAGATGGCGAAGGAGCTCCAGGCCGCCCTCGCGCGCGCGGCGAGCGATGATGCGGTGCGCGCGGTGCTGATCACCGGCGCCGGGCGCGGGTTCTGTGCCGGGCAGGACCTCCAGGAGGCGTTGCCGGCGAACCCCGGCGACCCGATGCCCGACATCAGCGAGATCGTCCGCGCGAGCTACAACCCGGTCATCCTTGCGATCCGCACGCTCGAGAAGCCCGTCATCTGCGCCGTGAACGGCGTCGCCGCGGGCGCTGGCGCGAACCTCGCGTTCGCCTGCGACCTCACGATCGCGGCCGAGGAGGCGAACTTCATCGAGAGCTTCTCCAAGCTCGGCCTCATCCCCGACACGAGCGGCACGTTCTTCGTGCCGCGTCTCGCCGGTCCGCAACGCGCGACCGGCATGTTCTTCCTTGGCGACAAGATCCACGCGAAGACGGCGAAGGAGTGGGGACTGATCTGGGACGTGGTCCCGCTCTCCCACCTGCATGAGGCAGCGATGCATCTCGCGAAGCAGCTCGCGACGCAGGCGACGCGCGGCTTCGGCCTCACGAAGCGCGCGATGAACCAGTCGTTCTCGAACTCGCTCGAGCAGCAGCTCGAGGTCGAGGCGCGCGCGATGCAGGAGGCCGGCCGCACCGCCGACTATGAGGAAGGCGTGCGCGCGTTCCTCGAGAAGCGGAAGCCCACCTACCACGGTCGGTAGCGCATGCTCGAGGCGCTCGGGCGGGACACGATCATCGGCGTCGTCGGCGCGGGTGCGATGGGCGCCGGCATCGCGCAGGTCGCGGCGATGAAGGGCCATCGCGTGCTGCTCGCCGACGCCTTCCCCGCCGCACTCGGCCGCGCGCGCGACCTGCACGCGAAGGCGATGAATCGCGAAGTCGAGAAGGAGCGTCTCTCGCGCGTCGATGCCGACGCGGTGCTCGAGCGCATCACGTACGTCGGGGGCGCCAGCGCCGAGGCGTTGCGGGCGATGGCACCGGCCGGCCTCGTCATCGAGGCGATCGCCGAGGACCTCGCGGCGAAGCGCGAGCTCTTCAAGACGCTCGAGGCGATCGTCGCGCCGCAGGCCGTGCTCGCGACGAACACGAGCTCACTCTCGATCGCCGCGCTCGCCGGCGCCTGCGTGCGCAACGAACGCGTCGTTGGTGTGCACTTCTTCAACCCTGCGCCGGTCATGCCGCTCGTCGAGGTCGTCCCGGCCATCACGACGAGCCCGTCGATCGCCGATGCGGCGCGTGGCCTCATGCTGGCGTGGGGGAAGACGGTCGTCACCGCGACCGACACGCCGGGGTTCATCGTCAATCGGGTCGCGCGGCCGTTCTACGGCGAATCCCTGCGCATCCTCGAGGAGCACATCGCCGACATCGCGACGATCGATTGGGCGATGCGCGAGCTCGGCGGCTTCCGCATGGGTCCGTTCGAGCTGATGGACTTCATCGGCAACGACGTGAACTTCGCGGTGACGAGCTCGGTGTACGAGTCGATGTTCCACGACCCCCGGTACCGTCCCTCGCTGACGCAGCGGCGGCTCGTCGAGGCGGGGATGCTCGGCCGCAAGGCGAAGCGCGGTTACTACGACTACCGGCCGGACGCCTCCATCCCCAAGCCGACCGAGGATGCGGCGCTCGGCCGCGTCATCGTCGACCGCGTGCTCGCGATGCTCATCAACGAAGCGGTCGATGCGGTCGCGCTGCGCATCGCGAGTCCCCAGGACATCGAGGTCGCGATGACGCGCGGCGTGAACTATCCCAAGGGTTTGCTCGCCTGGGGTGACGAGCTGGGCGCTGGCGCGGTGCTCGCGACGCTCGACGCGTTGCAGGCGGAGTATGCGGAGGACCGGTATCGCGCGAGCCCGCTGCTGCGGCGCATCGCGACGGCCGGCGGGAAGCTGCTCGCGTGACCGACCGGACCGCCGACCAGGCCGCGCGCGCCGTCGTCGACCGCATGATGCGGACCGACGAGTTCTCGAAGTGGCTCGGCATCGAGATCGTGGATGCGGGCGTCGGTCGCGCGACGGCGCGCATGACGGTGCGGCCCGAGATGGTCAACGGCTTCGGCATCGGGCATGGTGGCATCGTCTATGCGCTCGCCGACAGCGTCTTCGCGTTCACGGTGAACTCGAACGGGGAGATCAGCGTCGCCGTCGACTGCGCGATGAGCTACCCGGCGGCGACGCGCCCGGGCGATGTGCTCACCGCGACCGGCATCGAGCGCGCGGGGACGCGCCGGCTCGGCTTCTGCGACGTGACCATCACGAACCAGGACGACGTCATCGTGGGGCTCTTCCGCGGGACGATCTACCGGACACTCAAGCCGCTCTTCCCGGAGACGCGAGACACGGGGCATCCAGCGTGAACGCTTTCATCGTGGACGGCGTGCGCACGCCAATCGGCAACCTCGGCGGCGCGCTGAGCGCCGTGCGCGCCGACGACCTCGCCGCGCACGTGCTGCGCGAGCTGCTCAAGCGGCATCCGTCGGTCGACGCCTCGCTCGTCGCCGACGTCGTACTCGGGTGCGCGAACCAAGCGGGGGAGGACAACCGCAACGTCGCGCGCATGGCGCTCCTGCTCGCCGGCTATCCGGTGACCGTCCCCGGCGTGACCGTCAATCGCCTCTGCGCCTCGGGACTCAACGCGGTTGCGATCGCGGCGCATGGCATCAAGGTCGGCGAGGGCGACGTCTATGTCGCGGGTGGGGTCGAGAGCATGACGCGCGCGCCGTACGTGCTCTCGAAGAGCGCGACCCCGTTCGGACGCGACATGCAGCTCTTCGACACCGCGCTCGGCTGGCGCTTCGTGAACCCGGCGATGCAGGCGGCGCACGGCACGCACTCGATGGGCGAGACGGCCGAGAACGTGGCCGAGCAGTACGGCGTGACGCGCGCGGATCAGGACGCGTTCGCGCTGCGGTCGCAGCGGCTTGCGGCGAAGGCGCGTGAGGGCGGACGCCACGCGCGCGAGATCGTCCCCGTCGAGATCCCGCAGCGGAAGGGCGCGACGCTACGCGTCGAGCGCGATGAGTTCCTGCGGCCGGACACGACGCTGGAGGTGCTCGCGAAGCTGCGGCCGGCGTTCCGCACCGACGGCAAGGGGAGCGTCACCGCAGGGAACAGCTCGGGCCTCAACGACGGCGCGGCGGCGCTGCTCCTCGCGTCGGAGCGCGCGATCAAGGAGCACCAGCTCTCGCCGCTCGCGCGCATCGTCGCCAGCTCGCCGGCCGGTGTCGCGCCGCGCATCATGGGCATGGGGCCGGTCGATGCGACGCGTCGCGTGCTCGCGCTCGCGGGACTTACGCTCGAGCAGATGGACGTCATCGAGCTCAACGAGGCGTTCGCGGCGCAGGCGCTCGCGTCGCTGCGCGAGCTCGGCCTCGCCGACGACGATCCGCGCGTCAACCCGAACGGCGGCGCGATCGCGCTCGGCCATCCGCTCGGCATGAGCGGCGCGCGCCTCGCGCTCACTGCGGCGCGCGAGCTGGAACTGACGCGGAAGCGCTACGCGCTCTGCACGATGTGCATCGGCGTCGGGCAGGGGTACGCGATGGTCCTCGAGCGGGTCGGCTGAGGAAAGCGGCGTGATCTATGCCTTTGAGGGCTTCGTCCCGGTCGTGCACGAGTCGGCGTTCATCCACCCGCAGGCGGCGGTCACGGGGAACGTCACGATCGGCCGAGACGTGTATGTAGGTCCGGGGGCGGCAATCCGCGGTGACTGGGGAGGCATCGTCATCGAGGATGGGTGCAACGTCCAGGAGAACTGCACGGTACACATGTTCCCCGGGGTTACCGTCGTGCTCGAGCGCGGTGCGCATGTCGGGCATGGGGCGGTCGTGCACGGCGCGCGCATCGGGAGCGATGCGCTCATCGGCATGAACGCGGTCATCATGGACAACGCCGTCATCGGGGCGGGGAGCATCGTCGGGGCGCTCTGCTTCGTGCCGACCGGGATGGACGTCCCGCCGCGCAGTGTCGTGGTGGGGAATCCGGCGAAGATCGTGAAGGAGGTCAGCGACGAGATGCTCGCTTGGAAGCGTGAGGGGACCGCGCTCTACCAGCGACTCCCCGATGCGATGCGGCAGGGCTGGAAGGAGGTGGCGCCGCTGCGCGAGGTGCCGGCCGACCGGCCCGCGCAGCCGGCGATGCTGAAGACGTGGAAGGAGACGCGCGGGGCGTAGGCCAAGGCCCATCGACCGATCGATCAACCGGGAGCCGGACACGTGATGCTGAAGCTGCGCAACTACGCGATGGGGGAGTGGGTCGAGGGCACGGGCAAGGCGACCGAGCTCTTCCACGCGGTCACGGGCGAGAGGATCGGCGAGGCGTCGAGCGGCGGTCTCGACTTCAAGGCGATGGCGACGTACGCGCGCGAGGTCGGCGGCCCGAAGCTGCGGGCGCACACCTTCCACGAACGCGCGGCGATGCTCAAGGCGGTCGCGAAGCACCTCATGGAGCGCAAGGAGGAGTTCTACGCGCTCTCGGCCGCGACCGGCGCGACGCGCTCCGACTCGTGGGTGGACATCGAAGGCGGCATCGGCACGTTCTTCGCCTATTCGAGCCGCGGGCGACGCGAGTTCCCGAACGAGACCTTCCACGTGGAAGGGCCGACCGAACCCCTCTCGAAAGGCGGCACGTTCGTCGGACGGCATATCGCGGTGCCCCTCGAGGGCGTCGCGGTGCAGATCAACGCGTTCAACTTCCCCTGCTGGGGCATGCTCGAGAAGCTCGCGCCGGCGTTGCTCGCCGGCGTGCCGTGCATCGTGAAGCCGGCGACGGCGACGAGCTACCTCACCGAGGCGATGTTCCGCGCGATCATCGAGTCCAAGGTGCTGCCGCAGGGCGCGGTGCAGCTCATCTGCGGCAGCGCCGGCGACCTGCTCTCGCACCTCACCGAGCAGGACGCGGTCGCGTTCACCGGCTCGGCGGCGACGGGGCAGATGCTCAAGGCGACCGACGCGATCGTGCGCCATAACGTGCGATTCAACCAAGAGGCCGACTCGCTCAACTGCTGCATCCTCGGTCCCGATGCGGCGCCCGGCACCGAGGAGTTCGACCTCTTCGTGAAGGAGGTCGTGCGCGAGATGACGGTGAAGGCCGGTCAGAAGTGCACGGCGATCCGGCGCACGCTCGTGCCCGAAGGCATGGTGGACGACGCGATCAAGGCGATCTCGGCGCGGCTCGCGAAGACGGTCGTCGGCGATCCGTCGGTCGAGGGCGTGCGCATGGGGCCGCTCGCGACGCGCGGCCAGGTGAAGGACGTCGGCGCGGCGGCGGAGCGGCTGCGCTCGGCGGCGGAGCTCGTGTACGATGGGCGCGGCCGCGAGGTCGTCGGGGCCGACGCCGAGAAGGGGGCGTTCTTCGCGCCGATGCTGCTCTACGGGAAGGAGCCGTTCGCCCGCAGCGAGCCGCATGACGTCGAGGCGTTCGGCCCGGTGAACACCGTCATGCCGTACCAGACGATCGGCGACGCCGTCGAGCTCGCGAAGCGCGGGCGCGGCTCGCTCGTCGGCTCGGTCGTCACCGCCGATCCGACCATCGCGCGGCAGGTCGTGCTCGGCGTCGCGCCGTTCCATGGGCGCATGCTCGTGCTCGACCGCACGAGCGCGAAGGAGAGCACGGGCCACGGCTCGCCGCTGCCGAACCTCGTGCATGGCGGGCCCGGCCGCGCCGGCGGGGGCGAGGAGATGGGCGGCGCGCGCGGCGTGCTGCACTACATGCAGCGCACGGCGGTGCAGGGGAGCCCGACGATGATCGCCGGCATCACGCGCGAGTGGACGAAGGGCGCGACGGAACACGTGCATGACGTGCATCCGTTCCGCCGGACGTTCGGCGAACTCGAGGTCGGCGACACGCTCGTCACCGGTACGCGCACGATCACGCTCGACGACATCGCGCGGTTCGCCGAGCTGAGCGGCGACAAGTTCTACGCGCACATGGACGACGATGCGGCGCGCGCGAACGGCGTGTTCGAGGGTCGCGTCGCGCACGGGTATTTCATCGTCTCGGCGGCGGCGGGACTGTTCGTCGATCCGGCGCTCGGGCCGGTGCTCGCGAACTACGGCCTCGAGAACCTCCGCTTCACGAAGCCGGTGTACCTGGGCGACACGATCCGCGTGCGCCTCACGGTGAAGCGCAAGACGGCGAAGGACACGCCGGAAGGCGGCGTCCCACAGGGCGTCGTCGAGTGGGACGTCGAGGTCCAGAACCAGGACGGGGAGGCGGTCGCCGTGTACTCCATCCTCACGCTCGTGAAGCGCTGAATGTGATCCGCCGTCTCTCGTCGATCGATTGGAAGTTCCCGCTCGTCATGTCGGGGTTGATCCTGGCGACGACGGCGCTCTTCGTCTGGTCGGCGTATGCGCAGTTCTCGTCGGCGCTGTACGAGTCGACGGGAGAACGGCTGCGGGCCGGCGCGCGGTTCCTCGCGCCGCTCGTCGGCGGACCGACGCCGCAGCGCCGTTCGCAGTTCGTCGCCGCGACCGAAGACGAGGCGGTGCGTCGGTTCCTGCGCGAAGGACGCGGGGCGGAGGCGGCGCGCGCCGCGCTCGTGCGCCATCTCGGCAGTGGCGCCGATTCGCTCCGCGTCGGGTTGCAACTGCTCTCGTCGCGTGGCGAAGAACGGCTCGCGATCGCGTCGCGTGCCGACTCGGCGTGGCCCACTTGGTTCCAGGGGCGCATCCGCCGCGACACGACCGGTCGCTATCGCCCACTGGTCGAGTACAGCCCGATCTTCGAGCTGGGCGGGCGGCCGGTGCACCAGGTCGCGAGCACCATCGTCGCGCGCGGGCTGCGCGAGAGTGCCGACACGACGCTCGGCTATCTCGTCGAGACGCGGATGCTGAGTGGGCGCGGCCAGCACGCGGTCCGCGAGCTCATGGGCGCCGGCACCTTCCTGCTCGGCACGCCCGGCGAGGGCGTCTGGACCGACCTTCAGGTGATCCTCGACGGTCCGCCGGCGATTCCGCAGGTCGATTCCGTGCTGGTCTTCGACGTCTCGCCGCGCGGCCCCGGCGTCGGCGCGGCGCAGGCAGTCGATGGCACGCCGTGGCTCGTCTGGCTCCAACAGCCACAGGCGCAGGCCGTCGCGCCGGCGCGCGTCTTCGTCTGGCGCATCATCCCCGTCGCGGCGGCGATCGCGCTGCTCGGCGCGCTCGTCGTCTGGCTCCTGAGCCGCGGCGTGACGAACCGACTCGTCGCGTTGACCGAGGACGTCGACCGCATGGAGGCGGACCAGGGCGGCCCGCCCCCTCCCGACGACCTCGACACCGACGATGAGATCGCGCGGCTCGAGAACGCGTTCGATCGCATGGGCGCGCGCGTCGAGCAGCAGCAGCGCCTCGAGGCGCAGCTCATGCAGTCGCAGAAGATCGAGGCCGTCGGCCGGCTCGCCGGCGGCATCGCGCACGACTTCAACAACGTGCTGACGGTCGTGCGGAACTACACCGAGCTCGTGCGCGCCGAGCTCGCGCCGGAGGGCGAGGCGCAACGGGACCTCGACGAGGTGCTCCGCGCGACCGAGCGCGCCGCCGGCCTCACGCGCCAGTTGCTCGCGTTCAGCCGCCAGCAGGTCATCGCGCCGCAGGACCTCGACATCAACGAGGTGATCGAGGGGTCGCAGCGCATGCTGACGCGCGTGCTCCCCTCGAACGTCGTCTTCCAGGTCGATCTCGATCGCAGCGTCTCGCCGATCCACGCCGATCGTGGGCAGCTCGAGCAGGTGCTGCTCAACCTCACGATCAACGCCGTCGATGCGATGCCCGGCGGTGGCACGCTGACGATCCGCACGATGATGGCACCGATGGCGCCCGATGCCGTCGGGCGATTCGTCTGCGTGTCGGTGA